>CALDUO010000220.1 GCA_937923745.1 uncultured Granulosicoccaceae bacterium | reverse complement strand
CGGCGTCATCAGGGGCAATAGAAGACATGTTGGTGTGTGCTGTTGTCAGTGGGCGTCGACGATCATTTGATCGATGGCACCGAAAAACGAATGATGCTCGTCATCGAGCATTTCGATTCTGACCGAGTCGCCAGGCGTCATGAAGGGGGTGGTAGGTGCGCCTTGGTTAATGGTCTCAATCATCCGCAGCTCTGCAATACAGGAGTAACCTACACCACCGTCACTTATTGGTTTGCCCGGACCGTCGTTTAGTTTGTTACTGACCGTACCCGACCCGATGATGGTACCGGCGGAGAGTGGTCGGGTATGGGCTGCATGCGCAATCAGTTGTCCAAAATGAAAGGTCATATCGCTACCTGCATCGGCGCGACCAAACGGCTCGCTGTTGTAGTCGACGTGTAATTGGCCGTGTAATTTTCCGTCTTTCCAGCGATCGCCGAGTGCATCAGGTGAGATTGCCACCGGTGAAAAGGCAGTGGGTGGCTTGCCATGCACAAACCCGAATCCTTTGGCCAGTTCAGCCGGGATCAAACCGCGCAGCGAAACATCATTTACCAGCATCACAAGCTTGATGTGTTCCAGTGCTGCGTCGGGACTGATACCCATGGGTACATCGTCGACGATAACCGCGACTTCAGCTTCCATATCGGCACCATGACTGACATCACGCAGTGGAATATCGGCACGCGGGGCCAAAAAAGCGGCAGAGTCTCCCTGATACATCAGCGGGTCGCTCCAGAAGCTTTCGGGTAGTTCAGCGCCACGGGCACGACGCACGAGTTCAACGTGATTGACGTACGCCGAGCCATCAAGCCACTGGTAGCCACGTGGCAGGGGTGATAACGCATCGCGTTCCCGAAAACGTTCGATCGACACACTTTGATTAACCAGTTGTTCGGAGAGCGCGCGTAATTGAGGTTCGGTGTGTGACCAGTTGTCGAGAGCAGATTGCAGTGTTGGCGCAATGCCCTGTGCTTCGGCATACGAGGTGAGGTCAGCGGAGACAACAACCAGTTTGCCGTCGCGGGTACCGTTATCAAGTGTCGCAAGTTTCATAGGCGTAGCGATGTTATCCGGTCGGTGATTAGTGAATTCAGTGAGAGTGTCTGCGGACTAAACCGATGACAGTGATTTTGCCCAGTCAAAGTACAGGGCACGTGCTTTTTGTGCGATAGCGTGGCTGTGATAGTGCACGTTATCAAATTGTGTGACCGGCGTTATTTTAGAGACGTTGCCGGTCATAAAGACTTCGTCGGCTCGATCAAAATCGGAAAATGACAGTGTGGCTTCATGGACCGCAATACCGTCAGCCCGCAACAAGGTGATAATGCGTTGTCGGGTGATGCCATTTAAAAACGTACCGTTGGGCGCCGGGGTGAACACCTCACCATCGCGCACCATAAAAACATTGGATGTTGCCGTCTCAGCCACATTGCCGAGCGGGTCGGCGGCCAGCGCATTGTTAAATCCCTTTTGGTGTGCCTCACGCAACATACGGCCATTGTTCGGATACAGGCACGCAGCTTTTGCATTAACGGTTGCCATGCTCAGCAGCGGTCTGATAAAGCTGGTGCGTGTCAGTGTCGTACTGGCATCGGCAGGTGGCATCGGTAGCTCTTCAAGACACAGGCAAAACACGGTGGAATCGGGGTCGGCGACGACAACGCCCGGACCACTCTCGGTGGACCAGTACATGGGCCTGATATACACCGCAGCAGCGGCGTCAAACTGTGCCAGACCCTCGTGTGCCAGCGCCACCATGTCATTTGGGGTTTTGGTTGGGCTCAGCCCCAATGCGACTGCTGACTGATTCACGCGTTCGCAATGCCGGTCGAGATCAGGGGTGACGCCCTCAAACAACCGGGCACCGTCGAACACGAGCGTGCCGAGCCACATAGCATGATCGGCTGCCCGCATAACCGGTGGGTTGCCTTGAATCCACTGGCCGTCGAAGTACGTCAGGATGTTGGTACCAACCGCCATTAGTTCGGGTCCTGTGTGTGTTGTGCCAAATAAAAACCGGACGAAGCGCCATTGAGGGTACCGGTCACATGCCATTCAAAAAAACCGGCAAAGCCCGAAGCTGTATCGGGTTGATCGACGTAGAGATTGTCTATGGATAACGACAGTTTGAATTTGGCGTTTCCGTAGACCAGCCAGTTACACAGCATGGTGTCGACAGACGTCAGCACATAACGATTGATGTCGGCGCGCACCTCAATGCGCGTGCTCTGACACCATGGGCTAAAGCCATTGACGGTGCTGTTAAAGGAGGCTCGTGCACGAAAGCCCTCATCGGTTTGTTCGATGTTGCTGAGCGTTAGTGCGTTGATCGTCCATACGACCGGCACCAGTCCGAAATCGTTACCCTGTATGGATGGGCTTGGTCCGGTACACTGTTGTGATCCGGGTTCTGACTGACACAACTGAAAGGTCACCGTGTCTTCGGTTGCCAGTTGTTGTATGAGTCGGCTGGTCTCATCCTGGCTGCCAGTGGCAGGTACGCGCGATGAGGAGGTCATTGATTGACTGCAACCGGCAATCAAAAAAAGTGGCAATACAAAATACAGAAGGTGTCGCATAGTCGGTAAGTTAGTGTGCCCGGTTGTCTCGGCGGTGATAGTGTCCCTGCGGGTCGCGCTCAAACTCAGTACTGATCATTGGATGACGCAGTGGCTCGGGTGTAGGATCGAGCACGAGGTTTTGTTCGGACACATACGCCTCGTAGGTGGTTTGTTCGTTTTCTGCATACAGGTGATAGAACGGTTGGTCTTTGTGCGGACGTACCTCTTCCGGTATGGACTCGTACCATTCATCGGTATTACCGAATTCAGGGTCGACGTCATAGATAAGTCCCCGGAACGGATAGATTCGGTGTCTGACAACCTGACCGGGGTGAAACCTTGCGACTCTGATCATTGGCGGGATAACATCAGCCTCAATAGCGTGGTGGCTCCAGTGTAACGAAATCGGCAATTGTTGTCTTTAGCCTGACCCATCCACGTCGTCATCACCATTTGTTACCCGTGTTGCCACCCGGGCGCCACCCGGTCGCCATCTGGTCGCCATCTGGTCGCAAGGGGAACACTCATGATTTGAGGTCCTATAGAATGTCAGTAGAGGTTGTTGGCGAGTTCGCTGGCGAGAAAGCGCTGGAAACCACGCTGGTCTGCGGGCCACATCGGGTCACGGTCATGAATTATGGTGGCGTGATCAGGCGTTGGCAATTCGAACCCAGTGGCCAGTCGGTTCCGGTTGGGGCAAGTGGTGTCGCGACGGATCGCAGCACCAAGGGTCGCAGCACAGGGGATAGCAGCACAGGGGATAGCAGCACAGGGGGTCGCAGTGCCGCGGACGAGGTCAGCCAAGGTAAATTCGACACGGGATTAACCGCCCCCGGAGCGAGCTTGCCGGTGCGGGATATCGTGCTTGGGTTTGCGTCGTTCGACCCGTACCCGCAGCACTCGCCATCGTTGGGTATTATGGCGGGGCGAGTCGCAAACCGAACCCGGCAAGGCCGTTTTATGTTCAATGGTAAGCAGTATTCGCTCAGTATCAATCACGGTGAGCATCATTTACACGGAGGAACACGGGGGCTGGGCAAGCGTTTGTGGACACTCGACACCGACGGCTCTGGTGAGCGTGCACAGTTGACCTTACGCTCGCCTGACGGTGATGAAGGTTACCCCGGCGAGGTGCTTTTCACGATTGACTATGTGCTGAGCGAGACGGGGCTGACCTGCACAATGCAGGCACTGCCGAGTGAGCCAACTCCGGTGAATCTGGCACAGCACAATTACTATAACCTCGACGGCAGGGGCACGATCCGCGAGCACCGTTTGCAGATCGATGCCGGGTACTATCTCCCGGTTGATGCGTCACTGATACCGACCGGTGAGGTCGCAACAGTGGCAGACACCCGGTTTGATTTTCGCACCCTGAGCACCGTTGCGGCTGCTGATCCGGAGGGTTTGGGCCATGATCATAATCTGGTGCTGCGACAGGAACGGGATACCGCGATACCGGCCGCCACGTTAGTGTCAGGCGATGGACAGGTTACACTGCAGGTGATAACCGCACAGCCCGGACTCCAGCTCTACACTGCCGCGTCTTTGTCTACCGACATTCCGGGCTTCCACGGCGAGCCTTACGGCCCCTTCGCCGGATTATGCCTGGAGGCCCAATTACCACCCAACATTCTGAACACGCCCGATCAGGCGCTTGCCATTGTGACCCCCGATAATCCGTATTATCAGGCGCTTGAACTTCGGGTATCGGGTTAGCGGGCACGGGTTTGTGGCGACTGATTTGCGATTTTGGATTCCTGGTCAAGTATTTCGGCCAATGTATTTCAGTTTGT
This sequence comes from uncultured Granulosicoccaceae bacterium, assembly GCA_937923745.1. Classification (GTDB taxonomy): domain Bacteria; phylum Pseudomonadota; class Gammaproteobacteria; order Granulosicoccales; family Granulosicoccaceae; genus CALDUO01. The sequence goes on along the minus strand of CALDUO010000220.1, from coordinate 24,390 downwards.
GTAAGTTGGCCCGTGTATGTTGGCCCGTGTATATAGGCTCTTGTATATTGGCCCTTGTATATTGGCCCTCAGATGTCGGCCTATGTATATTTTGTCCTGTGTATTTCGGGACCTGTGTATTTCGGTGCTTTTCATCCGCATGATAGACTCGAGGTGTCCCATTCGACTGACCCCAGCTAAAGAGGAACTCCGATGACTCAACCCCGAATACAGCGGCCAGTGCTGACAGCGTTACTGCCAGCCGCGGTTATCGCATCAGGGCTGTTGGCTATGCCCCTGGTCGCAACCGCAGACTATGGTCTGACTATTTTGCATACCAACGATTTTCACGCGCGCTTTGAACCGATCAGCAAATACGACAGCCCCTGTTCTGCGGAAGACAACACAGAGGGCAAGTGTTTTGGTGGTACCGCGCGGTTGGTCAGCGCAATCGCTGATGCCAGAAGCCGCAGCAACAATTCTATCTTGGTCGATGGCGGTGATCAGTTTCAGGGCACGTTGTTTTATACCTATTACAAAGGAAAAATGGCGGCTGAAATGATGAACATGCTCGGTTACGACGGCATGACGGTCGGTAACCATGAGTTTGATGATGGCCCTGAAGTACTGCGCGGTTTTATGGACGCAGTGGATTTTCCGGTGTTGATGTCAAATGCCGATGTCTCGGCCGAACCCAAACTGGCTGACGTCTTAAAAAAATCAATCGTGATCGAACGCGGTGGCGAAAAAATTGGCCTGATCGGACTGACACCGGAAGACACCGGTGAACTTGCCAGCCCCGGTAAAAACGTAACATTCAGTGATCCTGTGGCCGCTGTGCAAGGAGAGGTGGATCGGCTCACTGCAGAGGGCATCAATAAAATCATTGTGCTGTCACACTCGGGCTATCGTGTCGATCAGCGCGTAGCAGCGGGCGTTACCGGTGTAGACGTGATTGTGGGTGGACATTCCAATTCGTTGCTGTCAAATACCAGCGACCGTGCGGCAGGCCCGTATCCCACTATGGTCGGCGATACCGCCATTGTGCAGGCCTACGCTTACGGTAAATTTCTGGGTGAGCTAAATGTCACTTTTGATGACGACGGCAAACTCATTGAAGCAGTGGGTGAGCCCGTGTTAATCGATGGCGCTGTGACTGAAGACGAGGCGACGGTTGCGCGTATACAGGAACTGGCGAAGCCGCTGGAAGTGATTCGTCAGGAAGTTGTAGCGCAGTCAGCGGCACCGATTGAGGGGTCGCGGGATGTTTGCCGTGCGATGGAGTGTGCCATGGGTAACTTGGTGGCAGACGCAATGCTTGCGCGCGTTGCCGACCAGGGCGTGAGTATTGCCATTCAGAATTCAGGTGGTCTCCGTGCATCTATCGATGAGGGTGAAGTGACCATGGGCGAGGTGCTGACCGTATTGCCGTTCCAGAATACACTGTCCACGTTTGAACTCTCCGGTGGCGATATTGTGGCGGCGCTTGAAAACGGCGTCAGTCAGGTCGAAGAGGGCGCGGGTCGGTTTCCGCAAGTGGCAGGACTCAAGTTCACATGGGATGCGTCAGTGGCACCCAACGAAGGCCGTATTGTTGAAGTCACCGTTGAAAAAGACGGTCAGTGGGTACCCATCGAAACCGATGCCATGTACGGGGTCGTGACCAACAATTACGTACGCGGTGGCGGTGATGGTTACAAGATATTTTCGACCAACGGTGCCAATGCCTATGACTACGGCCCCGGACTTGAAGTCGTGTTGGCTGATTACTTGGCAAGCGCCGGGCCGTACACGCCTTATACCGATGGTCGCATTGTGCAAAAGTAACAGCGTGTCCTGTCACACCCCGGCACTGTGATGTGCCGGGGTGTTAAGCCGTTTCAAATAATCCAGTGAGAGCAACCCGCTAAATCAACCCGCTAAATCAACCCCGGAAAATTGACTCACCAACAATAACCCGACAGCAATAACCCGACAGCAATAACCCGGTAAAATTAAACGTACCCCTGAACCAGTAACATAGTCGTCAGTTTTGTTTTGGCCTCTGTCTTGTGAAGAGCAGTGCTTTTACGCAAGCCTTTTCACACTAGTGATGTCGCGCGAGTCGTTTTATCCTGGTCTTGTTGCTGTGTCCCTTCACTCATCTCCCTCTGGCCAGTTCAGTTTTCCAATATCGTCATTAACCGGCAGATCGTTTTTATCGAGCTGTAAAGCGCGCTATATCATACGGGCCGTCTGTAGTGGCCTTGCCACATAATGTGGCTCGAACCACAGAGCCTTATGGGTTGGCCCGATGTGCTGGGCAGCACCGTGTGTTGTAACGCAGGCAACAACACACGGTAGCCATGCTTATAGTGGCGAGTCGATGTCAGTTTCGTCCCATCGCTCTATACCGGTCGTCGTTTGCAGGCCATCGGTCACCGAGTAACTGAATGTGTCGGTGTCACCGGTGTCAGCGTCAATCACTAAAGAACTGCCATCGGAAGCTGTCATGCTGAGTCTGCCGCTCACCGGGTTTTCGGTGTTGCCGCCGGGTATGCTGAACGCTGGGTTTATGTCAAAGGTGACCGTGCCTTCCGGTACAGTGATGGTAGCTCCACCTGAAAAACTGGCGGCACCCGTGAGGTCGTTTGTCATTGCGAAAACGCTGTAATTGGTGTAACTGATAGTCTCGTTGTCGATCAGCATCACAAAGCTGTCGCCACTTAAGGTAACCGTTGACTCTGACGTGATTTCATTCTCGATAACAGACATAGACACCGAGCCAGTGATTGACGATGTTGTGTCAGCTGATGCACTGGTGAAGTTGTTAAACGACACATCAACGGCCGACTCTGAATCATCTTCTGTCGCCAAGATAGTTGCGTTCATTGATCCGCTGGTAATGAGGCCGTCTTCAACGCAGTTTTCAGCATCCAGTATAAAGCTGGTACTGTCGGTCACATCATCAACAACAAAACTCACTGACTGGCTGCCACCACCGGAACAGGTGCTGACCTCTGCCATACGTGGTGTTTGAGCTGTGATAGGGCCACCCAAATTGTTATCGTCACCAAATGCGCCAATGATGGTTGAGGTAATTTGGCCCAGGCTTCCGCCGAGCGTGTTGGCGAAGCTAAACCCACTATCGTCATTAAAAAACGTGGCGCTCATTTCGTTACTGGTGTCGGTGGTGTCGTTCGTGTCCGTGGTATTGTCAGAACTGCTCGAATCACCGGTGTCATTCGTGTCACCCGTGTTGTTGTCAGTATTCTCAACTGTGTCGCCGGTATTGGTACTGGTATCGCTGTCTCCGTCGCTACCGGAGCTGCAGCCGTGCAGGGCAAGCAGTAGCACGCTGAGTGCCGCTGTGGTTTTGAGCTGGTGTGTCATGGTTGTCTCCCGAAAATGCAAACAGATATCTTCAGGTCATGCGCAGCAAGATCTCATACCATGTATGTTGACTCCCGTTTAAGAAACCGTGTCAGCAGCGGGAAAAAAACGCTGCGCGTCGGCTTAATTTTTCCGGGAGCGCCGTAACAACGCAGGTAAAACCGTCAGATCTGCCGTCAAAGCAGTGATGACGGCTACCATAGATAATACACCGATTAATACAATGGTGGGCGTTTGTGCCAGTAATAACGCAGAAAAACCGGCCAATAACACTAAACCGGTTAACACCAGCACTCCGCCAACCGTGTGTGTTGCCACTGCCACAGCGTCTTGCCTTGCGAGTGGAGATGCAGAAGTTTCGAGACCATGTCGGCTGGTAGTATTGCCGTCACCAGTGCCAGAACCCACACCAGAACCAGCAATTTCACTTGAACATTCCCTTAAAAAATCGCTGGAATATTTCCTTGTAGCTTCACTGGAAAATTCCCTCGTAAATTCTCTTGAAAATTTACTGGTATCAGTGTCCGAACCGCGCTCAGGAGGTTTGTTTGGATCGTTGACGGCTGTCAAGCTGTGGGCAAAGTCTGTGTCTTCGCCCCAATCATTGTCAGCGCGACGACCGGATTCACGACCGGCGCTGAGCACATAGTGCATACGTGCAATCACGTGTACTGCGTTATCAACTCCCAGCCCCATCATCATAATAAATACGACAATGCTGGCGAATCGAATCGGCTCACCCAGTAACACCAACATCAGTGCGATGGCTGCCAGTGGCGTGATGCCAATTAGCAGCGCCGTGACGCTCAATGTCAGTGAACGCAGCAGTATCATCAACAGCAACGTTATGGTGATTGCTGCTACGATCAAACTGGTAATCAGGCTGGTGAGTATTTGTTTTGAACCTGAACCGACCAGTGCGGTAACACCCACGGGTTGGGCATCCACCATAGCGGTAACACCGGTAATTGACGTGAGTGTATCGCGCACTGTGATCAGTAGTGCATTGATTTCACTGGCTCTGTGAATACCCAGTCGGGTAGATATCAGAGCAGCGTTTTCTTCAGGCAAATAGACCTGATCCCGAATGGCCGGTGGTAGTGAGGCTATTTTTGATTGGGTCGTAATACCGGGTGTTATCTGTGCCAGATGTTGCAGTGATAACCACTGAAGCCCGGTGGCATCATTGAGTGCTTTGGTCATTTTGCGCAGATCACGAAGTCTGTCGGCACCAGTGAGTGTTTTGGTGTGTGATGACCGCTCAGTGCCAGGCTGTGGCCAACGCACCAACACCGACAACGGGACCAGACCACCGAGTTGTTCGGTGCCCAGTTGTAGACCTGCCAGCGCCTGACTGTCGTTGCTCAAATTTTCGCCTATTTCGTAGTCCGGTTTTAGCGTCAGTGATGCCAACGCCGCTATCAGTAAAAATCCCGCGAACAGGCGTATCACCAGGGTGTCGTATCGTTTGGGCAGGTGGGGTACGACCAGAGTGCGGTGAGAGGTGTTTGACGTGTTGATATTGGCGGCGTGGTGACTCAACCGCTGCGCCGTCAACGGCACCAGTGTTAATGATGCTGCAAAACCACAGGCTACAACAATGGCAGCGACCAGTCCGAATTCACGCAGTGCATATGAATCAACCCACAGCAATGACAGAAATCCGGCCATTGTGGTGATGCTGGTGATCAGGCACGGTGGTCCGACAACACGCCAGCAATGGCGTGTCATCTTATCGATACTCACCGGTTGGTTGTTGGATGCAGCGTTTTTTGTTTCCGCCTGTAGAAATCGGGTCAGGTGTAACGCGTCCGAGGCAGTGATCACCAGCAACAATGCCGTGATTGTCCGGTTCAGCAAGGTCATCTCAAGACCGAGCAGCGCGCAAATACCCCAGCCCCAGGCAAGACCGCAAACAGGACCTGCGAGTGTTAACACGGTGAGTGTTAAATGTCGCAGAAAAAACTGCATGACCGCAGCCGACAGTAATAACGCGGTGATGCCGAGCAATGCATGTTCTTTTAGGGTGGTGGCATGCAGTTCACGTTCGATAGCGTTAAAGCCTGTCAGTGTCCACTGTAAAGATCGGGTGTCGAGTGTGTCAGTCAGCATCGTCTGCAATCGCGCAAACAGTGCTTCTGATTGGGTGATTGAGATCGTGGATGCACGGTTCACCTGAAGCACCAGCAGCGTGGTCTTGAGATCTTCCGAAATCAGAGTAGAGGGTGGGTAGGTGGTTGTTTTCAGCCGAGCGCGCAGACGTTTTAGTGGTTCCTCAGAGCCTGTCGGCGCGACAGTTCCTGCATCGACAGTTCCCGCGTCGCCAGTTCCCGCATCGCCAGTTCCCGCATCGCCAGTTCCCGCATCGACAAGCTCCTTACTTTGTGTGTGATTCGGCCCTCTGATCAGTGTCTGTAGCGTCTGCGCTATGGCGGGGACACTGGTGATCGACACGGCCGTAATAATGTCGGGGTCGGCACCAATTTGACGGGTGGCCTCGTTCAACGCAGCAAGTTGTGCGGGCTGCAGAATATCTCCCTCAACCAACACCACAATTTCCTGACCATGATGTGGAAAAAGCGCCTGCAGCTCAGTGTAAAGCTGATAATGCGCGCTATCACTCGCAAATAGCTGCTCGGTGCGGTGATTAATTGACAGCATTGATAGCGCAGCCACCGCCAGTATTGTCATCAGCACCATCCATGCAGCAGCGGGTTTAATCAACCGCGATTGACCTATTGGCGCTGGGTCAGAAGAGAAAGGCATTACGTCATCAATCACATCAAAAATTGTACAGGCCGTGTTATTTTGCCTGTTTTTCGGTCTATAGCGGGTGATTTAACGTAGTAACTTGCATACAGGGTCAGCCTGTGGCATACCTTGTATGGCAACGTTGTTTAATGGAGAGAGGATTATGAGCATAAAGATCAGTCGTATTACTTGGGCTGCGTCCGTTACCGGAGCCATAGCAGCCCTCACACTGTCTGCGGCACACGCAGGTGGGCCCAACGGGTGTATGTATGGTTATGGCGCAGAGCAGCTCGCGAGCGAAAACGCTGAGCAGTCACCTCTGCTGGCAGAACAGTCCCAAGACCCAAAATGGCTGGCACTGCAAAATCGGCTGCGGCTTGAAGCGCAAAGCGCCGATGAGACCATTGTTGTTCCTAATTAATCGTTCCAAACTGAGCGCCTCAAACTGATTTTTTAGGGTAACCCCGGATGGCTGTCACTCTGACAGCCGTCACCAAAAGCAACCTAACCGCCGAGCAGATGCAGCGGCGTCCCCACCTTGGCAGGGCCCTCTAGCCTGCCTAAATTATCTGGCCAATTATCTGGCCAATTATCTGGCCAGTGTTTATCCACTGCTGGTACAGTAGCGGTTAAATCTCTTTTCCACCTGGTCGGATGTTCTGTGGAGTTAGATCATTTTTTTATAGGCTTCGCCTCGATCGATGCCGTCAGTCACGCTGCAGCAATGCTACAGCAAGCCGGTTTTACAGAGGGAAGTGGCCGGACCCATCCGGGTCAGGGCAGTCAGAACCGTCGGTATTTTTTCGACAACGTGATGATCGAGCTACTGTGGATACACGATCAGTCTGAAGCCAGTCTGCCGCATAACCACACGCTTGATCTGATCAACCGCTGTCAATCCATCGGACTCAATCGTTTTGGTGTGTGTTTCAGACCCTCACCCGTTAAGCGTCATCCGGGCATGGTTCGGTTGGCAGACTTGTTAGAGCAGTCAGGCCCGTCCCGCAAACCGACGCTGTGTTCAGATCACCGAATCGATTCCCTGTCGCCGTTATTTTTGTCTGATGCGCTTCGCCCTCAGTATCTACCCCCGACTATGGCAATTGATATTGCGGTCGATTCGATACAGATGCCATTCAAGGCGCAAGAACCGTTATGGTTTCACCTGTCGTTTGCACGTCCGCAGCGAACGTTGCAGCAAACCGAGCCACTGACCCACCCAAATGGCTGTAGCGCGCTGACCGATTGCACATTGCTTGGCGCAGTCAGCAATAACACCAAAGTCAATAACATCAAGGGCAGTACTTCTCAGGGCGATGGTGTCCAAAACATGGCTCACAAGGGCCACGCACTATCGCTGACCGCACAACAGATTGTGGGTGCAGGTTTGCTGGCGTTTGCCACATCAACCGAGCCTGCCGCTGCGTTACATCTTGTGTTCGATCATGCCCGGCAGCAGCAGTGTGTAGCGTTTGGCGATGTGTTACCGTTGGTGCTCTGGTACTGATACGCTGATCAGGGTGCGTTGCATCGCCGCAGGGTCGTCACCCATCAGGCACCCTTGTTGACAGGAGAAAACGTGTGGATTTAGGCATTAAAGGTCGTCGGGCATTGGTCTGTGCATCGAGTCGTGGGTTGGGGCGTGCCTGTGCACATTCCCTCGCGCAAGCCGGTGTTGATGTTGTGATTAACGGCCGGGACGAGAGCGCTTTGGCGGCGACCGCAGACGCACTAAAAGTCCATGGTGTGCAGGTGACGCCGGTACTGGCGGATGTCAGTACCGCCGAAGGGCAGGCGGCATTGATGGCAGCCTGTCCGTCAGTTGATATTTTGGTTAACAACAATGGCGGACCACCGCACCGGGACTTTCGCGAACTGGATCGCGACGCAATGCTTGCAGGCGTTACGATGAACATGGTCACGCCAATAGAGATGATCCAGCATTATCTCGATGGTATGGTGCAACAGGAGTTTGGGCGCATTGTTAATATCACTTCCATGTCAGTGCGTATGCCAATTCTGGGTCTCGATCTATCAAGTGGTGCCCGTGCGGGATTGACGGCGTTTCTGGCCGGTATTGCGCGCTCGGTCGCCGACAAGAATGTCACCATCAATCATTTGGCACCTGGCGCGTTCGATACCGACAGGCTCAATGGCGGGTTCCAGTTCGCCTCTGACAAAACCGGAGAGTCCGTTGAATCTATTGCAGCGGCCCGCGCTCAAACCATACCCGCCAAGCGCTTTGGAGATCCTGCGGAGTTCGGGGATGCGTGTGCATTTTTGTGTGGTGCCCGGAGTGGGTACATCACCGGGCAGACACTGCTGATTGACGGCGGCGTGTATAACAGTAGCTTCTGACACCGAGCGCTGTGAACCGTCACGCGAAAAACAGTCTGGTCGTATCGGTTATGGGACAAGCGTCGCATCCACGGTGTGGTTGTTAGTCAGGACTTTCGAAAAGGGTCGATAGGGTCAGTGTCCAGAAGAGACACCGTGCAGGTCACAGGTTACTCAGACATGACTCCATCTTGAGTCATTAGTCGTCACGATAACCGCCTGCATCGGATAACGATACGGGAGTTGTCATGACTGTAAATCCAAGAATTGCCTGTGCCATTGCACTGGTTTCAAGCGCACTGTCTTTTTCAGTACATTCTGCTGAACCCTTCACCACTGAATCATCCACTGGCCAATCGACGACGATTGAGCAGGTAAAAAATCCTGTCGTAGCCAGTATTGAGCCCAATACCGGCGATATTGACCAACCTGATACGCTGTGGAATGTCTCTTCGGTGACCACCGATCTGTTCGAGCTCTCTGGTTTAAAGTCGCAGATTGCTGATTTTCCGATCACCTTTCTCGATGCTTTCGACGCCTCCTATGAACAATTTGTAGAGCAGTCCGGTATTGGTGACAACACCCCCGACTCTGTACACGATGCGATAAAAAGAGCAGTCCACGATGCGTTTGACGTCGAACAATTTGAGCGGCAGATGCTCGAGACGATAGAGGCAAGCCTAACACTGGAGCAAATTCTGACAACTACCGAGTGGTATAAACAGCCACTCGGTGAAAAAATCACCGCGATGGAGGTCTATAGCAGCAGTTTAGAGGGGGTGTACGAGCGCGCCGAATTTCTGAGCACGCTTGACGAGGATGAGTCGGTGCCCGAGGGTCGCAGGGCAGCGCTGGAACGCCTTGATGAAAGCGTGGGTATCACCCGCACTGCAGTGAGCATCAACAATGATATGCAATTGGCGATGGTGGTAGTGATGTCTTCGATGATGCCCGAGCAACTGCGACCGGACATGCAGGAGATCAGCAATGCGATGAAAGCGGCGGAGCCCGAATTAATCAAACAGTTTAAGTCTATGATTGCCGATTCTTTACTGTTTACGTACAACGATCTGTCGCAGCAGGAGCTGGAGTCTTACATCCAGTTCTCTGCAACCGACGAAGCGCAGCAGCTTAATCAGTCGGTAGACAAGGGTCTGAGACGCGCATTGGTCGAGGTATCGATGCGCATGGGCGCCGGTATTCATGAGGTGCTCACCGAGGCGTCGCAACGCCACTCGCTATAGTGTTCCTGTCAGCTCCAATTATGGCCCGTGCATCGGCACGGGCCGTATCAGCGTAACGAGTCAGTTTTACGGCGTACTATTTATGGGTTCGTGGTGGCAGGCCGGTGTGTTGTGTCAGCAATGTACCGGCTTGCGGCTGCCCTTTACGAGCCTGTTTGTTCGCGGTGTTTTTCTTGTTGCCGCTTTGGTGATTGTTCTGGTTACTGTTTTTGCGCCTGGGGCTTTGATAACCGCCTTTGTTGCGAGGTTGATACGCCGGTATCAAGTGCTGTTCACCGTTACCAATCAATTGCTCGAAACCCATCGATTTAAGCGCTGCACGCAGCATGGGCCAGTTATCGGGGTCGTGATACCGCAGAAAAGCTTTATGTAGTCGGCGTTGCTCGGGTGACTTGGCCACGTCGACATCACCACCATCACGCGTAATTTTATTGAGCGGATTTTTGCCGCTGTAGTACATGGTAGTGGCGGTAGCCATTGGCGACGGGTAGAAGTTCTGTACCTGATCGGCACGAAAGCCGTTACGTTTTAACCACAACGCGAGATTCATCATATCTTCGTCGGTGGTGCCGGGGTGCGCCGCAATAAAATACGGAATCAGGTACTGCTCTTTACCGGCCTTTTTGGAAAATTTTTCAAAGAGTGCTTTAAACGTATCGTACGTACCGATACCCGGTTTCATCATTTTATCCAGCGGACCACGTTCGGTGTGCTCCGGCGCTATCTTCAGATATCCCCCCACGTGATGCGTGACCAGCTCTTCAATATACTCCGGCGATTCAACGGCCAGGTCGTAACGCAGCCCGGAGCTAATCAACACTTTTTTGATCCCCGGCAGTTCACGAGTACGTCGATACAGTCCGATTAAGGCCGAGTGATCGGTGTTGAGGTTGGAACACACCTCCGGGTAGACACACGAGGGCAGTCGGCAGGCTTTTTCAATTTTGCGCGACTTGCAGGCTATGCGATACATGTTGGCGGTAGGGCCGCCGAGGTCAGATATTACACCGGTGAAGCCCGGCACCTTATCGCGAATGGTTTCTACCTCACGCACAATAGAATCCTCGGAGCGGTTCTGAATAACACGGCCTTCGTGTTCGGTAATGGAGCAAAACGTACAACCGCCAAAACAACCGCGCATGATGTTGACTGAAAACCGAATCATTTCGTAGGCCGGTATACGCGCACCGTTGTACGACGGGTGTGGTACTCGCGCGTACGGCTGATCAAACACGTAATCCATCTCTTCGGTCGATAACGGTAGTGGCGGCGGTGTCAGCCAGAGTTTTTTTCCATCGCCCTGTTGTTGAAACAAAGCGCGTGCATTGCCGGGGTTGGTCTCCTGGTGCAGCACACGGTTGGCGTGTGCATACAATATTTTGTTGTCTTTAACGACGTTGTAAGCAGGCAAGCGCAGCACCGTGCGTGATCGGTCTTCGTACTTTAATTGGCTTTTATCGGATGACGTAAATAGCTTGACCGGTGATTCGATGGCAACGGGCCGGGGTAGCTTGGCAGTGTCCCCAATGGCAGTGTCCGCGATGGCATTATCCCCAATGGCATTATCCCCACTGGCATTATCCCCAAGTGCCATGTTGGTTGACGATGCTGTGGTACCGGTTTTACAGGGCACTGCGCCGTCGGCGTTTTCTGCGTACTCGCCGGTCAAGGCATACGGGTTTTGTGGTTGTTCAATGCGGCCGGGCTTATCGACACGGGTTGAGTCGAGCACGATCCAGTTGTCCGGCATCTCATCAATCATGAATGCCGTGCCACGAACATCACGGATGGTTTCGACCGGTTCATTGGCCGCGAGCCTGTGTGCAATGTCGACGATGGCACGCTCACCATTGCCGTAGACCAGAATATCGGCTTGCGAGTCTGCGAGTATTGAGCGGCGCACCGAATCTTGCCAATAGTCATAATGCGCGATGCGTCGCAATGATCCTTCGATGCCGCCGAGAACGAGCGGTACATCGCCATAGGCTTCGCGGCAACGATGACTGTAGGCGATAGAGCAGCGATCAGGTCGGCGACCACCCACATCATCCGGTGAGTACGCATCGTCATTACGAATTTTACGGTCGGCGGTGTAGCGGTTGATCATGGAATCCATGTTGCCGGCAGTGATACCGAAAAACAGGTTGGGTTTGCCGAGTGCCTCGAAGTCTTTGGTGGATTGCCAATCCGGCTGGCTGATAATCCCGACCCGGAAGCCCTGCGCTTCGAGCAAACGTCCGACAATGGCCATACCGAAACTGGGATGGTCAACGTAGGCATCGCCGGTAACAACAATGATGTCGCAACTGTCCCAGCCCAATTGGTCCATTTCAGCGCGTGATACCGGCAAAAAGGGTGCAGTGCCATAACATTCGGCCCAATAGGTTGGGTAATCGAACAGTCGGCGTGTAACGGTGTCTGATGGAATTGGTTGAAGGTTCACAAGATACTGGAAGTGGCTTGAATACCGGTATTGTACTCCAACCGCCGCCTGTAAACCGTTTGCTTTGTCACCCTGTCACGCTATTGGCGTCATCTGGGTGTCCGAATTGCGTGTATATTCAGTATAGGGTCCATCTGTGAAACACCATGGTTAAATTATTACTGAAAATTCTGATCCCCATCGCGGTGCTGGTCGCCAGCGCGTATGCCGCGAAAACCATTGTAGATAACCGGCCGGAGGCCCGAACCCGGCCTTCATTTTCTGTCGCGCAGGCCGTCGACGCCACTCGCCTGATAACCAGCAATTATCCGGTCACCATACGAACGCAGGGTACCGTCAGGCCCGGTCGGGAGAGCACGCTGGTGCCGGAAGTGACCGGTATTATCCGCACGATGTCCCCCAACTTTGTGGTAGGCGGGTATTTTGAGGCGGGTGAGGTGCTGATATCCATCGACCGGCGCGATAACGAAATTGCGCTGGCGCAAGCCAACGCCACCTTCGCGCAGGCCAGTGCGGCGCTGCAAGAGGAACAGGCGCGGGCCGATCAGGCGGTAAAAGACTGGAAAAGCCTCGGCCGGTCCGGTAACCCCTCGGCACTGAATGCACGAGTACCGCAGCTTGCCGCCGCCCGCGCAAATCTTGCCGCTGCCAGAGCCTCGGTTCAGCGCGCCCAACTCGATCTTGAGCGAACTGAAATCAAAGCACCGTATGCCGGACTTGTGCTCGAACGTGGTGTCGACGTGGGTGAGTTTGTGAGCCGTGGTGCGCCGCTTGGTCGAATTCACAGCATTGATCGGGCAGAGGTCAAGCTGCCACTGTCGAGTCGGCAGCAGCGTTGGTTGCAGAGTGACGCCGCATCCGCTGGTGCCGGTTCGGTTGCCGGTAACAAGGTGCTGTTAAGCTCGCGGATCGCCGGTGAACTGGCAACCTGGGAGGGCACGCTGATTCGCTCTGAAGGCATTGATATCGCCAGCCAGCAGCTTAATGTGATTGCTGCTGTACCGGAGCCGTTTAACACAAACACCGATCAGCCACCGCTGCGGGTTGGTCAGTTTGTCACCGCAGAAATTGAGGGCCAGACACTCACCGACGTGATCGTGATTCCCCGGTCGGCATTGCGCGAGGATCGCGAGGTGCTGCTCGTGGATGGCGATGGCAAACTCGAAAAGCGTGAGGTCACTGTCGGATGGGCGGACGATACAAACGCCGCGATTATCGATGGGCTGGCAGTTGACGAGGTGTTGATACTGACTGCGCTGGGAGCTGCGGCACCGGGCATTGATCTCGCCGCAACCATTGATGGCAAAAAACCCGACACCGCCGACAGACCGGGAAGACCGTTCAACGCATCCGGTGCTGCAGTCACCGGTGATCAGGCTGCCACCGGACTGAGCGTAGAGGGTATTCCGCCGGAGCGGTTAGCGCGCTTTAAACAAATCGTTGATTCAGGCGGGCAGTTACCCGAGCGAGCTGTCAAAGGGTTGCGACAACGGTTAGAAGCCGGCGAAAAGTTGCCTGAGTGGCTACAAAATGCAATCCGTTAACCGGGGGTAAATCACCATGCACGGTTTAATTAACTGGTTTGCACGTAATGGAGTTGCCGCTAACCTGCTGCTTGTATTCATCGTGCTGTGGGGGTTGAGCACGCTGTTTACCCGCTTGCCGCTTGAGGTCTTTCCGGGTTTTGAGAGTGATCGTATCAGTATTCGGGTGCCATTCCGGGGTGCATCGCCGGTGGAAGTTGAAGAGGCGATCACTATCCGTATTGAAGAGGCCATCCAGGATGTAGAAGGTGTCTCAATGCTGACCTCATCTGCGTCTGAGGGCATCGGCAGTGTCTCGGTTGAGTTACAGAAAAATGCCGACCCGCAAAAAGCACTGGAAGATATCAAGCAACGCGTAGATGCGATATCGACGTTCCCCGAGGACGCTGATACACCGTCTGTGTTTATTCCATCTCGATCACGTGAAGTGATCAGCGTCATTATTGCCGGCGACTTGTCAGAGCGAGAGTTGATTCGGGTGGCGTCGGATGTACGCGACGACCTCGAAGCCTTACCCGGTGTTACGTCCGTCAGCCTGACCGGTGTGCGTGATTATGAGCTGTCCATCGAAATCTCCGAAAGTGTGTTGCGACAGTTCGACCTGACATTCGCCGATGTTGCCAGTGCTATAAACCGCTCATCGTTTGATCTGGCTGCAGGGGCTATCAAAACCAGCGGTGGTGAAGTGTTATTGCGCACCAAAGGGCAAGCCTATACCACTGAAGATTATGCATCGGTGGTGATACTCACCCGCACCGATGGCACACGGCTGACACTCGGCGATGTTGCGACTATTCGTGATGGGTTTGACGAACGATCACTCGAACAACGCTTTGACGGTAAACGCAGCATTGAAATTGATGTGTTTCGCACCGGCAACGAAAGCGCGATTGCAGTGGCCGATGAAGTAAAGACCTACCTGGCTGACAAAGAGAGTCGCATGCCACCCGGAGTCTCGCTTGGGTATTGGCGAGACAGCTCGAAGATTGTGAAAGCCCGCCTGAACACCCTGATTAAAAGCGCCATTCAGGGTGGATTGTTGATACTGGTTTTACTCACACTGTTTCTGCGTTTTTGGGTTGCCGTCTGGGTGTTTGTGGGTGTGCCGGTCGCAATTCTGGGTGGCATTGCGTTAATGCCCGTGTTTGGTGTCACGATTAATTTAATCAGTCTGTTCGCGTTTATTTTGGTGCTTGGTATCGTGGTTGACGATGCGATTGTGACCGGCGAGAGTATCTATACCCGTATGCGCAAAGATCCGCGTGGGGTCGAGGCGGCTATTGCCGGGACGCATGATGTGGCAGTGCCGGTAACCTTTGGTATCCTAACTACGGTTGCAGCGTTTACACCGCTACTGTTAATTGAAGGGGTGCGCGGGCAGATATTTGCGCAGATACCGTTGGTGGTCATACCGGTGTTACTGTTCTCGCTGGTGGAGTCCAAGCTCATATTGCCGTCGCATATGAGTCATCTGAATTTTCACAGCCAGAAAAAACCCAATATGTTTGCGCGGGTGCAACATAAAATTGCCGACGGCTTTGAGTGGTTTATAGAGTACTGTTATCAGCCGGTGTTAGCCGCAGCTCTCAAGAACCGTTATCTCACACTGTCGGTCTTTATCGGGTCTGCCATTATCGTTTTCAGTTTAGCCGTCAGTGGCCACATTCGGTTTATATTCTTTCCGCGTATACAAAGTGAAGTGGCGCGGGCCACATTGGTGATGCCGCAGGGTACACCGTTTGAAATTACCCAAAAACACACTGACTTCATCACTGCTGCAGCCAATGACCTTCGTGAAAAATACATTGATCCGGATACTGGCGACAGTGTCATTCTTGGTATTTTATCGACAGCGGGCTCCGCTGGCGGTGGTGCGCGCGGGTCGCACATTGGTCGTGTGCTGTTTGAAATTGTCCCGCCCGAGCAACGTCAGCTGGAGGTGACGAGCAGCGAACTGGTGCGTGAATGGCGGCAGGCCATCGGATTGATTCCGGGTGCCGAAGAAATTAACTTTCGTGCAGAAATAGGACGCGGCGGTAGCCCCATTGACGTTGAGATCACCGGGGATGATTTTGACGAGATGCGTGAAGTTTCGGCATTAATCAAAGAGCAGCTGGGGCAGTACCCCGGTATCACTGACATCACCGACTCCTACGAAGGCGGTAAACAGGAGATACAGCTCAACATCAAACCCGAGGCGGAGCAGAGCGGGTTGTCACTGTCTGATTTGGCAAACCAGGTGCGTCAGGCTTTCTTCGGCTTTGAAGTGCAGCGGGTTCAGCGCGATCGTGACGAGGTACGGGTGATTGTGAGGTACCCCGAGTCGGAGCGCAGCTCGTTGGACAACCTGCAGTCCATGCAGATACGCGCCCCCAATGGTGTTAGCGTACCGTTTTCATCGGTGGCCGAAGCGACGATGGGTCGGGGTTTCACCACGATAAAACGGGTACAACGAAAACGCGCACTGAACGTGCTCGCCGATGTCAACAAAGAAACGGCGGATGTTGAGGCCATAAAAACCGACATCCAGGCTTTCTCCAATTCATTAACCGCCCGTTATCCTGGTATCCGTATCACGATGGAGGGCGAGGCCCGTGAACAGGCCTCATCTTTCGGTAGCCTGAAAACCGGGTTGCTTTACGTGTTACTGGCGGTCTACACGCTGCTGGCCATACCGTTTCGGTCATACCTGCAGCCGCTCATGGTGATGGTAGTGATACCGTTTGGTGTTGTCGGCGGTATTTTGGGACACCTGATCATGGGCATGAACCTCAGTGTTATGAGTTACATGGGAATGCTGGCGCTGGTGGGTGTTGTTGTGAACGACAGCCTGGTGCTGGTCGACTACGTCAACCGGCGCAGACGCGAAGGGCTGGCCGTATTTGATTCGGTGCGTGTGGCAGGCGTTGCCCGTTTCCGTGCAGTGATACTGACATCGTTAACGACGTTCTTTGGGCTGATGCCGCTGATCTTCGAAAAGAGTACCCAGGCGCAATTCCTGATACCGATGGCCGTGTCGCTGGGCTTTGGTATTCTGTTCGCAACACTGGTCACGCTGGTATTAATACCGGTGAACTATCTGGTGCTCGAAGACTTGCGTAACCTGTTCAGGCGAAAAGAGCAGCGAGTCGACACCGCCGCTTAATGGCGGCGCCGATTCGTGTGCTGATATGACGGCGTGAGGTTTTATATGACAGACGTGGCTGTTACGCCTATGAGTACGGTGAGTACAACCTCAGCGAAACATTAGCGTTGCCACACACGGACATAATCAATGACGTAATCTGACGGAAACGGTGTGGTTTCATCGGCAGGTCCGGGGAACGCGCCACCCACTGCCAGATTAAGAATGATGTACATCTGCTCGTTCGATACTTGCGGGCCTTCAATACGATTGGTTTCCACGCCATCGATGTACCACACCACAGAGCCTTCCGACCAATCCACCCGATAGGTGTGAAAGTCAGCCGAAAAATCGTTGATCGGTGCGCTCAGTTCAGTGGTGGTGTAGTCGGTATGAAACCCGTCGCCATCGTTATCATTTTGAAAATGGTAGGCCTGGTAGGCGGTAAATGGTTGGTCGCCGATAGCTTCGATGATGTCAATTTCAGGGTCTTCGGGTTGGTCTTGGTTGTAATAGGCATTGAGTAACCAAAAGGCACTCCACAACCCTTTTCCCTGTGGCATTTTTGCGCGCATTTCAACGCGACCATACAAAAACCGAAACGCGTCATAGCTGGTGATGACACCGGATAAAAAGGGCTGTCGGTTTAATGCAAAGCTGTTGTCGGCAGTATTGAGTGTACGGCTTTCGGTGTCGATCACCCGACCATCAGCATCGAGGGCAATAATAGTGAACGCCCGATCAATACCGGGTGTGAGTCCTTCCACAAACCATGAGCGGGCAGAGGTGGTGCCAAGGCTTACCGAGTCTTCGACAATGTCGTAAAGCACCGCACCTTCCACTGACTCCCAAAAGAGTTCCGCCGTTGTTTTTGAATACACACGGTCTTCGATTTTTAAACGCAGTACCGGTGCTGGTGGTGGGGTGACACCCTGGCTGACATCGACAGTGATTGTGTCCTGAATGATGACGTCGTCGCATCGGTCATACGCGATAACGGTATAGTTTTCGGGTGCATCGAGGTCGGTCAGATACAGACTCTGAAAATCGGCGCCTTCAAGCGTGGTGAAGAGGTTGCCGTCACGGTAGATTTCAAAACGTCCGGCGCGATTGGGTCGTTGCCACAATAGCTCGGCGGTATCGGCAGAATAAACACGATGGTTCAGTTTTAGTGAAAAAGGCTCGCGTGGTGCCGGAGGCTGCGGACGTCTTGCGGTATTGATGGTGAGCTGTGCGCTGACAATACGATTGCCAAAGGCGTCAAGTGCCTCCACCTCGTATGCGTAATCAAATCCTTCATCAAGGCCATCATCAAAAAAACTGCCGCCGGTGGCTGTGCCACGGAATTCGCCGTCGCGGTACACGCGGTATTCAGTAGCGCCTGCAGGTACTCGCCACAACAGCTCGGCACTGTTTGCCGAGTAGATAGAACTGGTCAAATACAACTGGCTACGGTCAAACGGTGTCTTAATCGCACTGATGGTTAATGTGCCATTGTTGACCGTGAACGGGTCGTACCCGAACTGGTTTTCGTTCACATAATATTGTTGTTCATTGTTAATGATTACGCTGGGTCCCCATAACAGTTCGCGATTCCATTTGCCGGGATCCAGTGAATCACCATCAAAATTTTCTTCAAAAACCAGTTGGTATTCACCGTTGGGATTTTCAGGCAGACAGGTATCGGCGTGGGCACTGTGCAGAACAGCACTACCTGCCAACAGTAGCATGGCAAGCGTTAATCGTGACGGTTGCCGCGTCGGCCTGTGACAGGGCACTGGTACCGCTGCGCCGGCAGCTGAGAGCACGGTACCTCGGTCAGCCATAGACTGCACCGTCGAGCGCCCGGTAGTAAGCTGGGTTGTGAGCCCGGGTGTGCGCCATTTCGTTATATTGGCAGGAGACGAGGTAACGCGTTGGGTCAGAAAAGGCACGCTAATATCCGTGATAATGGGGTCAAACGATAGTGTAGCGTGTTCGCACACAAAGATGACTGACTGGGTGTGTCACCTTGTGACATTGTTAATTTTGTAGTGCGCGGGTGTGCTGGTATGAGCGGGTTTTATTGTGTTGGGCTCGTACAGAGGTTGTAGAGCCGTACTGTCAGTTATCTATCTGCAGAACGTGTGTTTGGTTTGGCGTGCTGCGACTGTGACGCGGTTTTGCGTAGGTTGTACCTTGAAGGGTGGTAGGGCTGTATCGTGTTGTGCGTGTAGTGTGATTCGAGTGCCTGTATCGGGGTGTTGTCTTTTTTGTGACGTATCTGAGCGATGCGTTATAACAAAGTAGCACCGTCGACTAGAGGTCGGTGTCGTCAGGCGATAGATCTTCAAAGGCGATCCAGACCGGTTCCGGCACAATGGTCATCTGCAGGTAAGCCTGGTTATCAATAAAATTTAATTCAAGCACGCTGCCGCGGCAGCCTGCGTACTCGCCATTGATCACCTGAAACCATTCGCCGATCCTGTATTTGGCGGCGGGTTTTGTTACGGTCAGCCGGGCTTTGGTTGCCTCCAACGCTTTTAGCAAGCGAGCACGATGAGCCTCTGACTGACCAATGCCATGCGGGCCCTGTGGCGTCGTCCTGGCAGCGGGTGAGGCATCAGGTGAGGCATCAGGCGCCGTGTCATGATCTCTGTGAGGCCCAGTGTCACGTCCGGCGTCATGTCCAGTGTCACGCTCAGTGTGTTGCATATTTCCGACAGCCGCCGACGCTTTTTCCGGACGCCGGAATGCTGCCAGATTGTCGGTGGACCGTTTCGGGCGACGCAGTTTTTTAAAAGGTTGACGTGGCGTAGTCACACGGCAGTAAGCCCTGTATGTTCAGTGGTGATGATAAATAATCTGTCTGTGTGTCATCCGGCAAGATTCTGCTTTGCCTCTGCACTTTGCTGCGCGACGGCGTCGGTCTCGTTAGCCAGAAACAGCCAAGTGTCGACAATTGTATCCGGGTTGAGTGACAGACTTGAAATACCCTGCTCCATGAGCCAACGCGCAAGATCCGGGTGATCCGACGGGCCTTGTCCGCAAATGCCGACATATTTGTTTTGCTTGACGGCTGCTGTAATGGCTGACGACAAGAGTTTTTTAACTGCCGGATCACGCTCGTCAAACAAGTGTGCAATTAGTCCGGAGTCGCGATCAAGTCCGAGCGTCAGTTGGGTAAGATCGTTGGAGCCGATGGAGAATCCGTCGAAGCGTTCGAGAAATTCGTCAGCAAGAATAGCGTTACTGGGTACTTCACACATCATCAGAATACGAAGTCCGTTGTCGCCACGGACTAACCCGTGGCTTGCCATCAGGTCGAGTACCTGGTCTGCTTCTTCGAGCGTTCTGACAAACGGTATCATGATCTCGATATTGTTTAGGCCCATGGTTTCTCGCACGTACTTCAGCGCACGACATTCCATCTCGAAACAGCCGTCAAACGACGACGACAAATACCGTGACGCACCACGAAATCCGATCATCGGGTTTTCTTCGTCGGGCTCAAACACATCGCCGCCGATCATGTTGGCGTATTCGTTTGACTTAAAATCAGAGAGTCTGACAATCACCGGTTGATCGGCAAATGCCGCGCCCAGGGTGGCCACACCCTCGATGAGCTTACCCACATAAAAGCTGGCCGGATCTGCGTAGCCTGCAATTTTCTCATCGATCAATGCCTGCGTCTCCACCGACATCGAGTCGTAGTTAAGCAGTGCTTTCGGGTGTATGCCAATGGTTTTGCTGATGATAAATTCGAGTCGCGCCAAACCGATACCGGCGTTGGGCAGCTGACTGAAACCAAAGGCACGTTCAGGGTTACCGACGTTCATGGTGAGTTTAAAAGGCAACTCGGGCAGCGTTTCAAGGTGTGTTGTCGTGACTTCGTAGTCGAGCTTGGCGCCATAAATAAACCCGGTATCGCCTTCGGCACAACTGACGGTGACTTCCATGCCGTCTTCGAGCAATTGCGTCGCGTTACCGCATCCGACGACAGCAGGCACACCAAGTTCACGGGCAATAATGGCCGCGTGGCAGGTGCGACCACCTCGGTTGGTGACGATGGCCGATGCCCGTTTCATCACAGGCTCCCAATCGGGGTCGGTCATGTCGGTGACAAGCACATCGCCTTCCTGCACACGCGCAATATCGGCAATGGTCGGTACAACACGGACCACACCGGCACCAATGCGCTGTCCGATACTTCGTCCGGTCACAATGACGTCATCAGAGGTCTGGTTAAGCTGGTAGCGACTGATGACATTTTTATCAGTGCGTGACTCTACCGTTTCCGGTCGCGCCTGCAGGATATACAGCTGTCCATCAATGCCGTCTTTGCCCCATTCGATATCCATCGGGCGGCCGTAGTGTTTTTCGATGGTTATGGCCAATTCAGCCAGTGTGTGTACATCGTCGTCCGACAACGAGAACTGCCGCTGGTCTGCTTCTTTGACCGGTACGGTGTCAACTGCGGTGGTATCACCGAATATCATCTTGATCTGTTTGCTGCCGCGGTTACGGCGCAGTATGGCAGGGTGTCCCGCCAACAGCGTGGGTTTGTGTACATAGAATTCATCGGGATTTACTGACCCCTGAACCACGCATTCGCCCAATCCCCAGCTTGAGGTGATAAACACGGCATCGGTAAAGCCTGATTCAGTATCTATCGTGAACATCACGCCACTGGCACCAACATCACTGCGTACCATGCGTTGAATACCGGCCGATAATGCAACATCGTGATGCTCAAACCCCTGGTGCACGCGGTAAGAGATAGCCCGGTCGTTGTACAACGACGCAAATACTTCCCGAATACGGTGCAGCACGTCTTCATAGGTGGTGACGTTCAGGAAGGTTTCCTGTTGTCCGGCGAACGAGGCCTCTGGCAGGTCTTCTGCGGTGGCTGACGAACGCACAGCGACCGAGAGCTCGCCATCGGTGGTGGTTTTCAGTTCCTGATAGGCATCTTTTAACGCAGACTCCAGTGCTGGTGGCAGTGGTGTCTCGTTGATCCATTGGCGGATCGTGGCGCCAGCCTCTGCCAGCGCATTGACGTCGTTGGTGTCGAGTGATTCGAGCCTTGTATTAATGCGCTTGTCGAGATCGTTGTGCGCAAGAAACAGGCGAAAGGCGTCAGCTGTAGTAGCGAATCCGTTCGGTACGCGCACGCCAGTGGCGTCAAGTCCCTGAATCATTTCACCGAGAGAGGCGTTTTTACCGCCGACGGTCGCAACATCGTCCATGCCCAGTTGGTTGAACCACTTCACATATTCGTTCACAGTTGCTCCTGAATCAAATCTTGCAGGTGTCATTACCTGCCGAGCCATTAGCGGCTCTGGCGGCCTTTGTTTTAGTGATACGTTTCAACAAAAGCCAGTTAACATCATGAAAAATAACACGGCCATTGAGCCGGCTACCAGTGGGTTATAGGACAAAACACCATGACCGAACGCTTTGTATATGTCGTCTCCGATCGAACCGGACTGACCGCTGAGGCTATGGCCCACAGTCTGCTCAGTCAGTTTCCTACTATCGATTTTGAGACAAAAACCGCGCCGTTTATCGATACGCGGGCCAAGGCTGAGGAACTCGCCGGTGATATTAATGAAAAAGCCCTGTCGACGGGCTGTCTGCCGCTGGTATTTGTCACCCTCGTTGACGATACCATTCGCGAAATTATCAACCGGTGTCAGGGAACAGTCATTGATTTGTTCGACACCTTTATAGGCCCGATGGAGCGCGCGCTGGGTCAAGAATCGTCGCACTCGGTGGGCAAATCGCACGGTGTCTCCGACGATGCACAGTATACGTCCCGCATCAGTGCGGTTCATTACTCATTGGCGACAGACGATGGTATGGAGACTGATCACTACAGTCGGGCGGATATTATTCTGGTGGGTGTGTCGCGCTGTGGCAAAACACCTACGTGTCTGTATCTGTCACTCCATTTTGGCATGTTTGCAGCCAATTACCCGCTAACCGGCAGTGATCTGACCGAACGCAGCCTGCCACCGGCACTGGAGAAACATCGCGATAAGGTGTTTGGTCTTACGATTGACCCTGACCGACTGTTGCAAATCAGGCAGGAGCGCTACAGTGGTGGCAGTTACAGCTCGGCGCGGGCGTGTCAGACGGAAGTGGCGCAAGCCGAGAGTGTGTTTCGATCGGCACGCATTCCGTTTGTGAATACGACCCGCATGTCGATCGAAGAGATTGGCGCAACCATTTTGCATAAAACCGGTACACCCCGCAAAATATAATCTGCCAGGTGACCGGAATGCGTGCGACAGTTTTATCCAGGCTGTTTGACGTAACGTAAATACGGCTTGATTTTACGGACATCGCCATGTTGTTTTTCGGCGTCTTCATCTGACACAGCCGGAACCACAATCACGTCTTCGCCATGTTTCCAGTTCACCGGGGTCGCCACCTTGTGACCTGCGGTCAGTTGCATGGAGTCGAGAACCCGTAAAACCTCATCAAAGTTACGCCCGGTGGTCATCGGATAGGTCAGGATCAATTTAATTTTTTTGTCAGGGCCAATAATAAACACGCTGCGTACGGTGGCATTGGTCATTGCAGTGCGGCCTTCCGAGGTGCCGGATTCATCAGCCGGAAACATGTCGTACAGCTTGGCGACGTTCAGATCGGTATCGCCGATCATCGGATAGGTGACCGCAGCACCTTGTGTCTCTTCGATATCTCGCGCCCACTCAGCGTGATTGTCGACAGGATCGACGCTTAACCCAATAATTTTGCAATTACGCTTGTCAAATTCTGGTTTGAGTTTGGCCATATAGCCCAGCTCTGTGGTGCACACAGGCGTGAAATCTTTGGGATGTGAGAAAAGAATGGCCCAGCCGTCACCGATCCATTCATGAAAATTGAGTGAACCCTGTGTAGTTTGTGCGGTGAAATCGGGTGCTTGATCATTGATACGTAAAGTCATGCGTGATCTCCTGTTGTCTGTAAAGCCTGATGATGTGATGCGGGTAGACAGATAGTAGGGTCTTGCGTTCAGTTTTCGATGGTGGCCTTGTACTGCTGCAGATTGATTTTTAAGCTGTCTCTTTACTGTAATACCCCGGCGGAATCTACAAGGGTAACTTATAGGGGTAAGTTACAGGGGTAAATTACAGAGGGGTACACGTACCTTGGCAGAACACACCGGGGCAGAACATACCGGAGTGTCACGAGGCATCAGCAATCGTTGACCCAATATTGTGCTGTCAATGCCCGTATAATAACAGTTTTGAACTCCCCGGATCGGAGAACACCATGTTTTTACTTCTCGCAGCACTCGCGTTTGGCGGTTCTATGCTGGTCAGGTGGTGGCTGAACCGCACGTACTCAAAGTGGCGGCAAGTGCCTAACGCCGTGGGTGCAAACGGTGCTCAGGTTGCACGGTTTATTCTGGCGAAAAACAACCTGCAGCATGTGCGTCTTGAGGCATCGAAAGGGGAGCTCAGTGACCACTACGTGCCGTCACAGGACTTACTGAGATTATCTGAGCCGATACATGCCGAGAGCACGGTGGCGGCACTGGCAGTTGCTGCGCATGAGGTGGGCCATGCGATTCAGGATGCCGAGAACTATCCGCCACTGAAATGG
>CALDUO010000219.1 GCA_937923745.1 uncultured Granulosicoccaceae bacterium | reverse complement strand
TGGAGTGAGGCTTTTGGGGCCAGGCGTTATTGACTGACCTGAAGACTGTCAGGGTCTTGCGACAATAAATCCTAACCAACAGGCATAGTCTTCGCCTTCCATGGTCGGGATATATTCGTCGAGTGGCTCATCGGTTTTTTCGTCGAATTTTTGACGATAAACAATGCTGGTGCTGTAGCCTGCATCTTCAAGGATATCCTGAATTTCACGGGTACCCCAGACACGCCACGTATACGAGAAGGCTTTTTTCAGCTTTGATTTATCCGGAAAATGGAAATGGATGTGGCATTTGAGTTCGTTAGTGACGGCGTTAAATTCAGCCTGCTCCCAGATGTACTTAAAGCCATCGACCTTGCGTTTCTCTTTTTGCGTCTGATAACACTCTGACCCGCCAAACACATCGAGAAACAGCAGCCCGTCATCGACCAGTGATTCGCGCACCCGACTCAGGTACGCAATCATGGTTTTGCGTTCCTGAAAGAACCAATAACTAAAATTGAACGCTTGGATGACGTCCATTTTTGGTGTGTTGACGGTTAACACGTCCTCTTCAATGAGTTCGAGACGTGACAGCTGATCAGACGTCAGCTTGGCCACATTATGCTCTCTCCCCCAATCGAGCACCTCACGATCAAAATCAACACCGATGGCTGTGTTGTCTTTGTGCCTTTTCAGCCATTCACAGGCGGTAATGGCTGTACCACAAAAGTCTTCTCTCATTGACCGGGGATCACGTCCGGTCAGCTCTTTAAATGTAGTTTCTATAAACTCGAGTTCAAACTCGGAATTCTGCACCGATGCCTGATACAGCGCATGCCGATCAGCGGTTTCCGCCATGGTTTTTTTAAGCGTTTTTGTTGCAGAACCCATACCATTAACCTTTAGTGTTTTATACCAACGCCACGATTCAGTAATCGTAACGCTATGAAACCGAGCACTATTATAAACGCAATGATGACGCCAAATGCTACCCGTATATCGATATCGCTGGATCCCAGAATACCAAACCGAAACCCGTTAATCATGTACATCACCGGATTGGCCAGTGATACTGTTTGCCAAAACGGAGATAAAAATTCTATCGAATAAAATATGCCACCCAAATAAGTCAATGGGGTCAAAACGAAATTGGGCACGATAGAGATATCGTCGAAACTTCGTGCAAATATACCGTTGATCAAGCCGCCCAGCGAAAACATGATGGCGGTCAGAATGGTAACAGCTATAGTGATGAAATAGTGCTCTGGCACCAGTTTTGTAAAAAAGAGCGACACCACTGCAACGACCACACCAACGCATAAGCCACGACACACCCCGCCCACAACAAAGCCTGCCAAAATCGTAAAATTACTGATCGGCGCGATCAGCAGCTCCTCTATGTTGCGCTGAAACTTATTACTGAAAAACGACGATGACACATTAGAGTATGAGTTGATGATCACCGCCATCATGATCAGTCCCGGCACTATAAAGTCCATGTACGGATGACCGCCCATTTCTTCGATTCTGCTGCCAATTAGCCCACCGAATATCAGCATATACAACAGCGCATTGATCGCCGGTGGCGTAATGGTTTGTACCCAGATACGGACAAAACGCATAACCTCACGCACGACAATGGTTCTGAACGCAACCAGATTGACGGCAAGATGACTGTTATCGTTTGTGTCTGACATGTAGGGGTCGTCGCGTGCCTGGTAAGGCGGTTATTGGGATTTGACCAACCGCAGAAAAAATTCTTCGAGCCGGTTGGTTTTATTCCGCATACTCATCACCTGAATTGACTGACGCTCGAGCGCCGCAAAGAGCTGATTCAGGTTCGTACCGCGCGGCACCTCAACCTCGAGCCGGTTATCTGACAATGAGTTGATCGTGATATTGTCCAGCAGCGGCGGTGACTCGGGTGCGGCATCGAGGTCAAGCACAAACGTCTCCACCATCGAACGGCTCAACAGAGACGCCACTTGACCCTGTTCAACGATAGAACCCTGATCAATAATTGCTACATTTCGGCACAAGGCCTCAGCCTCTTCGAGGTAATGGGTGGTCAGAATAATGGTCGTGCCGTTATCAGCGTTCATCTTTTGCAGGAAATCCCACATGGAGCGGCGTATCTCTATATCGACGCCAGCAGTCGGTTCATCGAGAATCAGCAGTCCGGGGTGATGAATTAATGCACGGGCGATCATCAGGCGTCGTTTCATACCACCTGATAACTCACGGGCTGACGCGCGGCGTTTATCCCACAATGACAATTGATTCAGATAGTGTTCCGCACGGTCACGGGCCTCGTTTCTGGCAATGCCGTTGTATCCGCCCACGTTAATCAGTATCTCCAGAATAGGCTCAAACTGATTAAAGTTAATTTCCTGCGGCACGAGACCAAGCATCCGTTTGGCAGCTTCAGGTTCCTGCACGACATCATGACCAAAGACCGAGACGCGTCCGGACGTGGGCCTGACCAACGAGCTGATGATGCCGATGGCTGTCGACTTACCCGCACCGTTGGGTCCCAACAGAGCAAAGAAATCGCCCGCCTCGACTGTCAGGTTACAGCCCTTTAGCGCCTCAAAGCCGTTGTCGTATCGTTTGACAAGGTCATTAATAACCAACGCGTTCAAAA
Organism: uncultured Granulosicoccaceae bacterium; assembly: GCA_937923745.1. GTDB lineage: Bacteria > Pseudomonadota > Gammaproteobacteria > Granulosicoccales > Granulosicoccaceae > CALDUO01. The sequence continues at coordinate 24,702 of CALDUO010000219.1, read as the reverse complement.
AGGTCAGGACTCCCCGTCTTGTAGGCTCTGTGTATCCAGAGCCGCCAACACATCAGGAGTAGCAATACCGAGCAACGCCGAGCGGAAGTTTTCGGGTATTCGAGTGGGTCGCTCTGTTTCGGCGTCGACAAATATTTCAACGCTAAATCCGGTTGAGACCAAGACCGTCGTGTCGGCATCAAAGAGCGCCGTGTCATAGCGTACGCTGGAATTACCGATATGTGAGACACGTAGCGCTGCGATGGTCGTGCCGGGGTATTTAATGGGGCTTAAATACCGACACCCGTTTTCAGCGGTAAAACATCGCGTCTCACCACTGTTCGGATCAAGGCCCGACTGTATCTCCAGAAAACTCATAATCACGTTCTCGTAGAGCGAATAATACCGGGCGTTGTTCAGATGCCCGTAAGCATCATTGTCTATCCAACGCAATGGTATCTCGAGTTGGTAGCGGAAGTCTTCGATAGTCGGTTGATCAGTCATACGGGTTTCTGGCAGTTTTTGCTGGAGTTTTGCAGCGAGCAGATAACCGGCTAAAGTTGCACCGGCGTGCGGTCTTTTTGCCATAACACCTCACTGCCACCCTCTGTGCGGGCCAGCACTCGCGCTATCACAAACAACAGATCGGAGAGTCGGTTCAGGTACTTGACACTACAGGGCGGCACGGTCTCCTCACGCGCCAGCGAGATAACACACCGCTCTGCACGACGGCAGACGGTTCTGGCAAGGTGACAGGTAGACCCGGCCATACCACCGCCGGGTAAAATAAAATCTTTGAGAGGCGGCAGAGACTCGTTGAAGTGATCGAGCACCTGTTCAAGCCAGTCAATGTGTTCGTCTTTGATCGCCTGATGACCCGGTATACACAGCTCACCACCCAAATCAAAAAGATGGTGCTGTATTTCGGTGAACACCGGCGTCAGCTCCTCCGGATAAGTCGCGGCCGCGTTTGCCATAGCTGCCATCAGCATACCCACAATCGAATTCAGCTCATCGGTAGTGCCGTAGGCGGCAACTCGCAGGCTGTCTTTTTGAACGCGACTACCGTCACCCAAGCCAGTCGTGCCATCATCACCTGTTCGTGTATAGATTTTAGAAAGTCTGTTACCCATCGCTGATACGCTATCCAAAGTTGGTAGAAACCGATAATGCATCCGGCTGGCATGACACCCGACCGGCCGTGTAGATTGCCATTGGCTATCGGTGAACTGTTCCTGTAAAAAGTGACCCGGTTGATGCCTCAGGCATTTGTGTTTGCACGGGTCGGTTAACGCGCCCGGCTAACATGTCCGGCTAACATGCCCATCTAACATGCGCGGTTATGGCATCAGGTTAACGTGTCCGTTTAACGTGTGATGCCTTGCCATTCTCCAGAGCGTGTTATCCACCGTTCGCGTTGAGACGCTTTATGGCGGTGTGTGTTGCCGCGCTGGCGTTTATACCCCAGTTGCATCTCAAGTTGCATCTCAAGTTGCGTCTCCAGTTGCGTCTCCAGTTGCATCCCCGAGTTGCTCCCCGAGTTGCGTCCAAACTGCTGCCAAGTTGCTTTTGGGGTAATGCCAGCATGTTGCGGTGCGACTACAAATCGGCGTTAATCACCACGACAGCTCGCCGGGTGTTCGAACCCTTTATGTACGCGTCAAACGCACCCGGAAGATCATCAAATGCAATCTCGCGCGGCGCTATTATAGCCAAATGCTCTCTGTTAAGCCGCGATGCAAGTCGACCCCAGCTTTGGTCGGCTAACCATGACGGTAATTCCATAACATTGACGCCGACCAGACTTACGCCTCTGAGTATCAGCGGCATGACCGTCGTATTGAGTTCAGTGCCCTGAGCCAAGCCGATACAGGCAATGTTACCCCACGGCTTTACTGTCCTGCTGAGCCAAGCGAGCGTCTCGCCACCCAGGTTATCGATAGCACCACCCCACAGCGCCTTTTCCAATGGGCGTTTGCCATCGTTGATTTCACGGCGGTCCATAATGGTATTGGCGCCAATGGATGTCAGATACTCAGCCTCGTCGGGTTTGCCGGTCAATGCGACCGTCTGATACCCCTCGGCCGACAGTAACGACAATGCAAAACTGCCCACCCCCCCGGTGGCTCCAGTGACAAGCATCGGACCGTTATCCGTGGTCTGTCCGTTGGCAGTGATCCGTTCCAGCGCCAGTGCTGCGGTAAATCCGGCTGTGCCTATGGCCATCACATCCCGCAGCGATAAACCGTCTGGCACTGGCGTGAGTTGCGTCGCTGGCAATCGAGTGAACTCTGCAAACCCGCCATCATAAAATTCTGACAGCCCCACCCCACAGGCCATTACCCTGTCGCCAACCTTGAATTGCGTATTGTCGGACTCAACGACGACACCCGACATATCGATACCGCCATTCAGCGGATAGTGTCGCAGTATTTTTCCGCGACCGCTGACGGCCAATGCATCCTTATAATTGATGCCCGAGTAGGCCACCTGAACGGTCACATCGCCCGCCGTCAGCTGGTCAATCGTCAGCATCTCAAAGTCTGCACGCACGCCATCACCCTGCTGATGAATTCGGTACGCCTTAAACTGATTCATGCCCTGCCTCCCAAAACGCTGATATCCGGTAACCCTATGGCCATGCACAGTGTTGCTCCATGCCAGGTGTTGCCCCTGCCCTAACAGCAAGCCAGCGCCAGGCGACCTGCTCTGATGGGCAAGGCTTCACTGACTGTACCGGTGCGACTGTACCGGTACGACTGTACCGGTGCGGCTGTGCCAACACAGCGGTGTCGGCGTATGCGCCCATGACCGTCCAAAATGCCCTCTGCCGGCACCCCAATGCAAGTGGTTGGGTATAATAACCGAACACGCGATCAACCGTTGACGGATTCACTGTCAACATTGCGCACAGGAGCCACCGATGACAACCAATGACACCACGCCAGAGACTCTTTTCAGCAAAATCATACGGCGTGAAATTCCGGCTGATATTGTGTTCCAGGACGATCTTGTCACCGCCTTTCGGGATATCAATCCGGCGAGACCGACACACATCCTGATCGTGCCCAATCGACACATCCCGTCGGTCTGCGAGGTGACGAAAGATGACGAGGCAGCGATGGGCCGGCTGCTAACCGTCGCACGTTCGCTGGCCGAGCAGGAAGGCATTGCCGAATCGGGCTATCGCCTTGTCATCAACTGTGGCCACGACGGCAGGCAAGAGATACCGCACCTGCACATGCACCTGCTGGGTGGTTCGGATGTAGGTCCAATGATCCGCCGCGATCCACAACAGAGCTAATCCCAATGACAGACCAACCGATCAAACTTGAATCTGACCGTTATGTGATCACCGACGAGCTGGCGATGGCGGTTCGTGCAGCGATGACACTCGGCCGACCTCTGCTGATAAAAGGGGAACCAGGAACCGGTAAGACCAGGCTCGCCATTGAAGTCGCTGCAATGCTGGACGCCCCGTTATTCGAATGGCACATCAAATCAACCACCAAAGCCAGACAGGGTCTGTATGAATACGATGCTGTCTCCCGACTGCGTGACTCGCAACTGGGCGACTCGAAAGTACAGGACGTCAATAACTATATCGTCAAGGGCCGCGTTTGGAACGCGTTTGAAACAGCGGGTCAGTCGGTGCTGCTGATCGATGAAATTGACAAAGCCGATATTGAGTTTCCCAACGACCTGCTGCAGGAACTCGACAGAATGGAGTTTCAGGTGTACGAAACCGGGGAAACCATCACGGCACAACAACGCCCGCTCATTATCATCACCAGCAACAATGAAAAAGAATTGCCCGACGCTTTTTTGCGACGTTGCTTTTTTCACTACATCCAGTTCCCTGATGCCGTGACCATGGAAAAAATCGTTGGTGTGCACTACCCCACACTGAAAAAAGACCTGCTCGACAGTGCACTGAAAGTGTTTTTTGATTTGCGTGAGGTGCCAGGTTTGCGCAAGAAGCCTTCAACATCCGAGTTACTGGATTGGATCCGATTGCTCGTCACTGAAGACATACCCGCTGATGCACTGGATGCTGACAATCCTCGTGCACTGATTCCTGCCATGCATGGCGCACTGCTAAAAAACGAGCAGGATGTTCATTTATTCGAGAAGCTTGTGTTTATGCACCGCTCAGCTCGGTAAGGCACATCAGACGCCGTGCTTATCGATTTCTTTTACCAGTTACGTCAGGGCGGTTTGCCGGTTTCACTGACCGAACATCTGACGTTACTCGACGCATTGGACAACGATCACAGCATTCAGACTGTCGACAGTTTTTATTATTTCTCGCGCATGATACTGGTGAAGGACGAGCGGTACTACGACCGATTCGACCGTATCTTTGCCAACTACATACAAGGGCGTGAACAACTGTTCGACGCTCTGGACGGTGACATACCGCTCGAATGGCTCAAAGCACAAGCGCAATTAAACCTGACGGACGAGGAAAAGCAGCAAATTGAAGCCGCCGGTGGCTGGGATCAGCTCATGGCACAATTGGCCGAGAGACTTAAAGAGCAGCAAGACCGGCATGAAGGTGGCAATAAATGGATAGGTACAGCGGGTCGTTCCCCGTTTGGTGCTTTTGGCTTTAATCCAGAGGGTATTCGTATTGGCCAACACGAGCGCCGACACGGCCGTGCGGTCAAGGTGTGGGACAAACGCGAATTTAAAAACCTCGATGATCGGCGTGAGCTTGACACCCGGCAATTAAAAATTGCACTGCGAAAATTAAGACGCTTCGCCCGCGATGGCGCACCGGAGCATCTTGATCTGGACAACACCATCGCCTCAACGGCCAAAAATGCTGGCCTCCTTGACCTCAAACTCAAGGCCACCAAACGCAATACCATTAAGCTGCTGCTGTTCCTCGATGTCGGTGGCTCCATGGACTACCACGCATCACTGTCAGAGTCTTTGTTCTCGGCAGCCCGTGCCGAATTCAAATCGCTCGACTATTATTATTTTCATAACTTTATTTATGAAGGTGTGTGGCAGGACAACCGGCGACGACGCACCGATATTTTGCCTACCGATGAACTGATCCGAACCTACAGCCCGGACCATAAAGTCATTTTTGTGGGCGATGCCACCATGAGCCCCTACGAAATCGCCGTACCCGGTGGCAGCGTCGAACACTGGAACGAGGAATCGGGTGCAACATGGATGCAGCGACTGCTGAATCATTTTGAACATGTCGCATGGCTAAACCCCGAACCCACCACCTATTGGGAACGCACGCAATCCATCGTGATGACGCGCGAGCTTCTGCAACAACGGATGTACGGCCTGAATGTCGACGGCATCACACGCGCCATTCGCGCCCTACAAACCGGCCACCACCAGCACAGCTGACCTACCCGCTTGATTCATAAATCAAGCAGAACCGAGCTCTGATTGCCCGATTCTTGCATTGCTTAGAGCCGCAGGAGTATCGGTAAATTTCGGACAATTTACCCTAGACGGCAAGTGTCACGACCCCGCTGTTGTGACACCGTACCGAGTTTCATCTGTACAGCCGAAACACACCGTTACTCCTGCCATTCAACCCACTCACTGATTTGTGACCGTTTTCACGAAATGGTCTTTTTATTGCAATGGCTCTGCAAGGATTCCGAGGCATGCCAAGTTAATCGTGACTGTAATTACCTGTACATCAGATACTCGTTGGTCAATCGCGTTGCTGCTCAGCACAACGTTGATACTGAGCGCCTGCGATACCTCCATGACCACCGGTGATGCGCCGCAGATTCTGTCCGACCCCATCACTCTACCCACAAACACTGATTCTCCCGTGGCTGATCTGAACGGCGATACAGCAGTCGTGGTCGCTGCGCCCACGCTGACTGTCGCCATAGACGAATACACCCTGACTTTTCGCTGGGAGCCACCGGTCGGCTCGGTGACAACACGCTTGTTGATTCATCAACCGACAACCGATTCGTTTGACACACTGACAACCATCGAAGATAACGCGACCCGTTACACGCTGAAGGTCGCAGCGCACACGTTGGACTGGCAAACACAGTACGTGCTTGAACACTGTGATGGCAACGACTGCGTTCGCTCTCTCGGCACACGGTTGTCTAATACAGAGTCTGCCAACACGAATCCGGGCAGTTGGTTAACCAGTGACAACAGCAAACCCTACGATGCGCTGGGTAGCGCCACTGCCCTTGCCCTGAACGGTCGGGTGCTGGTGGCCGGAGCGCCAGGTCGTGATGTAGTGGACAGCATCAGTAATTCGTTTGTCAGTGATGCGGGCGCTATCCATTTGTATTTTTCAGTTGATGATCAGTGGACCGAGTCAGCCGAACTGACTGCAGACCAACCCATCGAAGACGCCGGACTCGGTCAAGCGATCGCGATCAGTTTTGACGGCGACACGGTCGCGGCAAGTACGCAGGAGAACGTGCTGATTTTCGAACGTTTTGGGGAAGGTTATGTGCAAACTGCGCAGTTCGATTTACCTGCCAGTGCCAACAATTCAGCCGACAACCGTGTCAGTATCAGCCGTGAGGGCAACACAGTTATTGCGAGCACTCCGACAGCTGTCAACCGCTTTGGTGAGGCTGGCGGTTTGGTCTCGGTGTATCGTCGTGTCGATGACCAGTGGTTAGCAACTGACGTATTGGAACGGTCCGACGCAATGGCAAGCGTCGCTTTCGGGCAGTCCATGGCGTTAAGCGCTTCCGGTGATCGTGTCTTTATCAGCGCGTCCTCAACTGCCGAAACAAATTCAGCGACCGGCGTCAACGGGCACGTCTACCTCTTTGATACTGTCAATGGTCAACTTACCCCTGCCGGTATTTTAAGTGATACCAATGCATCGCTGGCAGTGACGCGGGAGACAATTCATTTCGCCCAAACCATCGCCACCAATGACACTGGCACGACATTATTGGTATCCCGTACGCAAGCTCCTGCCTCTGGCAGTAGCAGCCAGCTACGCTCTAAATCAGTGTCAGGTATTGTGGTATACGAACAAACAGAGAGCAGTGAATGGCAAGTCGGTCACTACCTGATTCCGGCAGGCAATCATGGTGCTGCGAGTCTTGTTCAGGTGTCGACCAACAGTGATGCCAGCGTGGTCAGCGCTGCACTAACCGATCCTGTGATGGCGCTAACCGACATCACCACCTGGATACGCACAGACGCAGGTTATACCTTCCGATCACAATTGAACAATCCCGACACCGAGATGAATGGCTTTGCCGATAACCTCGTGTTGTCGAGAAACGGCGAACGGTTGGCTGTTGGCGCTCCGCTGCGCCGTGATGCAAGTCAGTCCTCACTTCGCCTGTTTGCAGGGGCTGTGATAATTTACTAGCCTGCCTTTTACTGGCCTGCTTTTACTGGCCTGCTTTTGCTGGCCTGCTTTGATTCCACATAGGTTTGTTCTGCAGCGTAGAGACAGCAACCGAAGGCTGCCATCACACCTGAGACCGCTATCAAACCGAAGGCTGTCACCCAACCAAAGGTGATAGGGTTTATTGGGATTTTCGTTGTGCGGCGCTGGAGAATCTCGCCTCGATCGTGTCGGCTGTCGGCTCATCTCGCTGATAAACCGGTAACAGCCTTTTGACATCCATTAACAACGCGTTGTTTCGACCCCGCGTCTCGACCAGGTTTAGCGCTTGCCCTACCTGTTGAAGCAATGAATCAGCTGACTCAATGGCCGTATGACTGACACTCTTTAGTGCCCCATTGGAACTGAACGTGCCGAGCTTGGTTCGGTTACCTATATCATTAACGATTTCCATCAGTTTGCGGGTAAGCAGATAGCTCTGCGAATCACTCGTTTGTCGCAGTACAATACCGAACCGACTGTTGCCCATCCAGCTGACGTGGTGTTCACGGCGATACACTTGTGTCAGTGCCATCGCCATTTGGCGCACCGCTTCCGGCGACTCATGAATCGGGTGGTAGCCGCCGTCAGCATCGGTATACCCAATGTCGACCAGCAACAGTGCCGCTGGCTCTTCGTCAGTATCGCCACGATGCGCACGAATCAAAGCATCGAGTTTGTTTTTGAATGCATGACGTTGCAGCACCAGTGCCTCGTCGGACGCAGCCGCAGCAGGCTTCGCTTGCGTCGGCGCCGCTTTACTTACCGCCACCATCGCCGACTGAAAACGCGCCACGAGTCTTGCGAGCGCTTCAATGCGTGCCATCAGCAGATCGGAGGGTTCAGACTTATACAGGCATTCGGTAGCACCGGCCGACAGACTTTTTCGGATAACGACATCGGACCAAGTACTGCTGAGCACCGCGATGATCGGCAAAGTCGCCACGCCGCGAGCTCCCTCGGTCGTAGCCCGAGTGGCGGTGATCCGGGGCGGATCAGGGTTAGTGGCAGTGTCGGGGTTGGTGTCTGGGTTGGTGTCGGGTTCAGTGTCTGGGCTAGTATCTGGTGCTTGCGTGGAAATATTGGTGAGGATCTGCTCACACAGCTCATCTGCTGTCTGAGCGCCGATGTAGTAGTCGAGCAGAATCAGATCAAATGACTGTGTCGATGTCACCGCCAGACAGTCATCGGCGGTAGCCACCGCCGTGACACGATACCCCTGCTGCGCCAGCAAATCACTCAGTGATTGACGGATGGCGGGTGATTCGTCCACCAGCAACAGCGACACCTCACCGTGGCTGTCTTCAAGGCCACGCGGGTCATCAGTAATCGGCGCTGGTGCCAGTTCTGTATCGGTGTTCATTAATTCAGTGCTTGCCGTATAGTCACGCCATCGCAGTAGACGGGTTCGCTGCCTGGCTGCCACCCAGGCGCGACTGTCGGGACGCATTTCCTGGGCCAGGACCAGCACGGGTAAATCGTGGTAGTCGGACCGGCACAGCGAGTCGAGCAAACGCGCAGCGGTGTCGTCAGCGCCAGCAGGCCAACCCAGCAAAACATAACAAATATCCTCGCCGAACTGACCGTTCTGTGCCAGTAATGCCTGACGGGCATCTGCATAATTATCAAACGCAGCTACGTCAAAGCCTGCCTCGGTGACGTGCGCTTCCAGCGCATGCCTCATGGTGGTAGACGGTTCGACCAGAATGATGCGGCGGGAGGTCATATTATCAGGCAGCCCAATCCGTGCCACAATCGGTGGCACAGCAGACAACGCCTGATTCAAGGAACAATAAACTCATGAGTATTTTATCGTGTACCGCGTAAACGCTGACCCGGGTTCACCGGATTTCTACCAGGATCCTTACAAATCCTACGCCACATACCCGAAAAACCGGATCATTTACTGGGAGCACTACCAATTGAGGTGTCTGGCAGGCTTCGATGATGTCAGCCGGGTACTGCGTGATCGGCGTTTTGGTCGCGTATCACCCAAAACCCAACCCAAGCCGGCCCATCTGGCCGATTTTTATAACACTGAAAAATTTTCACTGTTAAACCTCGAGCCACCCAGCCACACCCGCTTGCGTGCTTTGATCAACCGGGCCTTTACCGCTCGGCATGTTAACGCACTACAGCCCTCCATTGCGGCAGCAGCGCATGACTGTTGCGACACCATGGCTCAAAAAGAGGCGCACACGGGACATGCCGAGTTAATCGGTGATTACGCCATGCCCATCCCGGCTCTGATGATCGCACGAATGTTCGACTTGCCCGAATCGGATATTCCCAAACTGCTGGACTGGTCACACAGAATGGTCGTTGTGTACACACTCAATCAATCGAAAGCACAGGAACTGAGCGCCAATGAGGCCGCCAAAGACTTCCATGCGTATTTGACCGATAAAATTGAACAACGCAGAGTCACTCCTGGTGACGATTTGCTGAGTCATTTGATCAATGCGCAGCCCATCAGCGCCACTGACGGGGCACAAACGACATCAGTGAGCAACACCCCGTCTGCGCTGACCAACGAAGAAATCATCAGCACCACCATTTTACTGCTGAATGCCGGTCATGAGGCGACCGTACACCAGATCGGGAATGCGGTGACGACCATTCTGAACAGTGGCCTGTCACCGACTGCACTATTCGCAGATCACGAGCAAACACAGCGTACCGTCGATGAAGTGATGCGCTTTTGTACGCCGTTGCATCTGTTCACACGTTTTGCGCAGGTGCCTATCGACGACTTTGCGGGTTTGACCTTGGCACCCGGCGATGAAATTGGTTTGTTACTCGGCGCGGCCAATCGAGATCCGCAGAGGTTTAGCCAACCCGAGACGTTTGATCCGTTTCGCTCTGACCCCGGTCACCTGTCACTCGGTGCAGGCATACATTATTGTGTCGGTGCTGCTCTGGCAAAACTCGAGCTCACAACGGCGCTGCCCATTTTGTTTGAGCGATTTCCTCAGTTGTCTCTCGTCACGCCACCACGCTTAAAAAACAGTTGGCATTTTCATGGTTACGAATCGATTCAGGTGCGTTGCACGCCCGGATAAATCTACAGCGTCAAAGCCATTAAACACCCAGCGTTAAACCATGAAAAGGCTGCACATCCACACGGTCACCGGGCGACACGCGGTCAGTGCCGGGTGGCAGCACAATCATACAATCAGCGGCGACCATGGAGCTCAGTCGCCCTGCGCCCTGTTTACCGGTCGAACTCACCGTTAACGCACCGGATTCGTCTATGCCCATAACGCCACGCTGATATTCGGTTCGCCCGATCGATTTTCGCAACGCTGACAAACAAGTGGCCGTGATTCGTGGTGAGGCGATATCAGTAGCCCCACTCAAATGGCGAATAGCGGGTTGAACAAATTCGTAAAACGTCACCATGACCGCAACCGGGTTACCGGGTAAACCGAAAAAAGCCTTGCCGTTGATATCACCGAACGCCAGTGGACGTCCTGGACGCATCGCCAGTTTCCAGAAAGCCACGGTACCCATGTCATGAAACACACGTGTGACAAAGTCAGCATCACCGGCAGATACTCCACCCGACGTTATCACCACGTCGGCAACTGATGATGCCTTATCAAACGCGGCGCGGGTCGCAGCTTCGTCATCACGAACAACACCAAGATCGATCAACTCGACATTTAAGCGAGACAACATGCCAAACAGTGTGTAGCGGTTGCTGTCATACAACTCACCGGGGCCCAGCGCGACCGTGTCTGCAGCGGTCGTGTTTGCAGCGATCGGTTTATTGGTATCGGTGTTTGGTGTCTCGTTTTTGAGCGTATTGGCAGTCACCGGGCTCGCGGTTTGTGTTTCAACACCACCGGGGGTGTACGGCTCATCCAGTTCCCGGAGCTCATCACCTGTGGTAAACCAAGCCACTTTAAGTTTCCGAATCACCGGCACTCGACTGATGCCCAGCGACGCCAGTAATCCGAGTCGAGCCGGGTCAATGGTGTCACCGCGTTTCAACACAATTTCGCCACAGGCGACATCTTCACCGGCTTGACGAACATTGCGGTAGGCCTCGACTGTCGAATCAATGGTTATCGTGTCGTCAGTGACTGCCACATGTTCCTGAATGACAACGGTGTCAGCATTATCGGGCATCATGCCGCCTGTCATGATACGAACGGCTTCTCCGGGTGACAACGAACCAGCGAATGGCTGACCTGCCCATGAGGTACCGATAACCGTTAAGGTTTTTTCGTTACTGTTTTCTGCACGGGAGGCGTTTTGTGTATCGCCTGCCGGGATATCTGACGAGTGGATAGCGTAGCCGTCCATCGCCGAATTTCTGTATGAGGGTACATCGATAGGCGACGGCTGATCCTCACCGAGCACCCGATCCAGTGCCTGACGCAGATTGACGGTTTCAATCTCGGTCAACGGGACCAAAGACGCCATAATACGTGATACCGCGATCTCGACCGGTAATAAATCAGGGTCTGAGGGATCACTGCAGGAGGGCTGTCGAATAATCGTCATATAGAAGTCTTCTCGGCCAGTAGACGCTCCGCCTCTCGAAGTTCTTCGCGGGTATTGATATTTCGGAATGCATCGGTATCAGGGGCAAACGATACCTCGACGGTATTCGCCTGTGCAAACCAACGATCGATTTTACGTTCACCCGCCGTTAAAAATGACTGTAACGATGAGGTCATACGAGGATGCACCAGGCAGAACACTGGCTGCATGCGTTCGCCATCCGTCGCCACCGCAATATCGGCATCATGCCGCATTAGCGCTGTCTGCAACACCAGCGGCATATCAGCAGGTACAAAAGGCGAATCGCACGGACACATAAACACCAAGTGACCATCGTAATACTGCAATGCCGTGAGCAAGCCCGCCAATGGACCCAAGTGCCCTTCCAGCGAGTCGGGGACAACCGCTACACCATACCGCCCGTAGGCTTCGACATTGCGGTTGGCATTAATGATCACAGTCGACACGGATGGCTGCACCCGTTGAAGCACTCGCTCGACCAACGTGCGACCGGAGAGCTCGATTAACCCTTTGTCCTGTCCATCCATTCGACGGGCAAGTCCGCCACTGAGTATCACCGCAGCGATGGGCAACGTAAGGTCGTTTTTCTTGTCGCGCGTTGAGTCTGCTGCCGAAGCGATGTCAGACGTTGGGGTTGTAGGGGCACTAACCATGATGACAGCTACCAACAAAAGCACACACGATGTTATTGAAACCGTTTCAGCTCGTCAGCATTGAGCTGCGAGAAATACTGCGCCAACCATTGATCGAGTGGTGGCTCCTCCTGTTGCTCAAGTGCGGTTTTCTGTCGCAACGATACCGAGGCCAGTTCGTGTAGAGAGGCGGTATCATAGCCGCCGGGCATTGTGGCTTGCGTCTGTGTTAAGGCGTGATGATTGTCTCGGGATCGTGTCAGCGCAAACTCAGCAAACGAGCTGAAATTGTCGGTCATATCACGTAACACACGAGCCGACGGTGTCTGCTCCGGGTCTTGCAGTTTTGCTTGCTGTTGTCGGAGTGATTCCGAATACCCGGTGGTAGCGGTTTGTCGGTCGAGCAGTTCGGCAACACCCGTCATTTGATCCAGTATCTCTGTTCCCCACGCTTTTAGCGTAACCCGTCTGCCGCTGTCTGGACCACTACGCAAGAGTGTGACATCAGGCTCGCGTCCTTTGTGGGCAGTGATGGCCATGTTCTCCGACACCCGCAATAAGTCGTCTCTGTCGAGCTTGATATCGTCCTGCAACAAACCAAACACCATCATCGTCTCCAGAAACAACAACTGCTCAGCCGAAATACCGACCGGTTCAAACGGGTTAATATCCGTTGAGCGCAGCTCAAGGTACCGTATGCCCCGCCGCGCCATTGCCAGCACCGGCATCTCGTTGCCCTCTGGCACCTGTTTGGGACGCACACTGCTGTAGTACTCGTTTTCAATCTGCAAACGGTGCGTATTGAGCTGCTGGTAGTCACCGTCGGCGTTGGTCAGACCCAACGCTTCGTACTCAGGATACGGTGACGATATCAGCGCCAATAAATTTTGAACGTAGGTATCAGGGTCGTTGTAATCAACATAAACCGGAGACTCGGTCCGATACTGATAACCGATATTACCCATGCGCAACGACGTACCGTAAGGTTCGTACCAGGTATCGCCTCGATAAGATTTCATACTCGGCAGTGGCGCGGCGCCATCCAGAAAACACTGACAAATAGCGGGCGATGAACCAAACAAATACGGCACCAACCAACCATAACGCAGCAAATTACGCGTGATATGAAAATACTGGTCGGTGACGAACGCTGTCTCTGACAGGTTGGTATCAGCCGCATTAATCGCACGCCATGCCGGCCAGAATGTTTTGGGCAACGAGTAATTAAAATGGATACCTGCAATGGCTTGCATCGATTTACCGTATCGAAGCCCGAGACCACGACGGTAAATGGTTTTCATCTGCCCGGCATTCGATGAACCGTAGTCTCCAATGCGAATGCGTTCTTCACCTCCCAATATGCACGGCATACTGCTACCCCAGATCATTTCGTCATGGGGTAACTGCTGGTGTATAAACCGATGGATGCTATCGAGACACTGCAACGCCTCGGTGGTGCTGTCCATCGGTGGTGTCACGACTTCGAGCAATGCCTCGGAGAAATCTGTGGTGATATAGGGATGTGTAAGAGCGGCACCGAGCACGTCGGGGTGATCGGATTGGGCAATTTGTCCGTCCGGTGTGACCCGTAAGCCCTCTTTTTCAAGCCCTGCCAACCGCCCGTTAACGAGCACATTGGTTGTATCTGACATCAATTCAGACACCAGGCGATCGAGTGTGATGGACAAGCAGGGAATCTCCGGTTACTTTGCTGCCTATGTTACCTCAACCACTCCTGTTACATATAGACGCTGGCGAACAATCACTTGCCCCTGCGCATACCACCGTGTTGCCCCCTGCACAGGGCACAGCATTGGCCTCTGCACAGAACACAGCGCCAGTTTCAGGGTCAGCGCCCGCATCGCCCCCGGTGCCTGAACTGACATCGACTGACACGCCAGAGGACAGGCCAGTTGTGACCAACAGTCCTGCCGTCAATAGTGAGCAGCACGCTGACGTGACCGGACCTCCAGTCGTGATATTGCATGGTTTGTTTGGTGACAGCGGTAACTGGAAACAACAGGCAAGCTTGCTGCGCCAGCACAGAACCGTTGTGTGTATGGATCTGCGCAATCATGGATTATCTCCTCATACAGAGGACATGTCGTTTACCACCATGGCAGCTGATGTCGTTGCAACGCTTGATCACTACAGGATTGACCGTTGTGACCTGATTGGGCATTCGCTTGGCGGCAAAACCGGCATGCAGATCGCCACGGATCACCCCGACCGCATCAACCGACTGGTGACCGTGGATATTGCACCGGTCGACTACCCACCGCACCATCAAATCATTATCGATAATTTGCAAGCACTGAATTTGGCGACACTGGCACAACGTCGAGAGGCAGACAAAGCACTGTCCGACACTATTGCCGAACCGGCTGTACGCCAGTTTCTGCTCAAAGGGCTGGTTCGTCAGCAACCAACCCGGCCCGCCTCCAACGCGTGGCGCTGGCGTTTTAACCTGTCTGCAATTGCTGCCTGTTACCCGGCACTCTGCGCGCCGCCTGAGCTCGGTTCGCCATTCACAGGTCCTCACCTCGTCATCGCCGGCGGACGCTCTGATTACGTCACCCAAAACAACCGGCAAAGCTTCGAATCCGTGCTGCCAAACACCCGTTTTGTAGATATTCCAAAGGCTGGACACTGGCCACACAGTAGCCATCCCGAGCTCTTTTTTGAGCAAACTTTACGTTTTCTGACAGCATCTCTGTGACAAACACCAGAATCTGATAACATTCCAAGCCAGAAATCCGCAAACACTACGTCCACTGCGTCCATGTCAGACTCGCTGCGTGATCAGCTTCTGCAGGCAGGTTTTAAACCCGCTGCAAAAACAGAACAGAAAAAAAGCCACGCGAAAAAGCACAAACGCGCCTCTGGGACGCGCGCTCACTCGCATTCCAACGACGCCAAAGGCAGCGCTAACGCAAAGGCCGCCAACGGCGCGCCCACTGCGAGCCACACTGCAGGCAAGAAGCAGTCTCGTGGCAAGAAATCGTCTGCCAAAAAAGAACCCATCATCAATGAGCTGTCCGAAATAGAACGACTCGAGGCCATTGAACGCAAAGAAAAGAAACAAAAAATTGCGACTTTAATCGAGTCAAATGCTGTCAAGGATCATAAAGGTGATGCGGCCTACAGCTATATGGCAGGCAATAAGGTCAGGCAGATGTTTGTCAGCGAAGACTGCCGAAACAAACTTGCTAACTCTGAATTGGTCATTACCAGACTCAACGGCAACACATGGCTGATTCCCCCCGATATTGGTGAAGCAATACTGAGCATCAATCCGGATTGGGCAGTCATCGCAAACAAAGATGCATCGGAGGAATCCGGCACCAACGATGACTACGCTGATTTTCAGATTCCCGACGACCTGCAGTGGTAATGAGCGCAAGCCTCTACTGGTACGACTACGAAACTTTTGGCACACACCCGGCCTACGACAGACCCGCCCAATTTGCCGGTATCAGAACCACTCCCGAACTTGACGTCATAGGTCAGCCACTGGAAGTGTACACACGGCTGACCGCTGACTATCTGCCAGACCCGGGCGCCTGTCGTGTTACCGGTATTGGCCCTGCTATCGTGAACAAACAGGGCCTGAATGAAAAAGACTTTATCACTCGAATCAAAAGCGAGCTGAGCCAACCGGGTACGTGTAATACCGGTTATAACTCCATTCGTTTTGACGACGAATTTACCCGCCACACACTGTTCAGAAATTTTCACGACCCCTATGAACACGAGTGGCGTGACGGCAACTCGCGGTGGGACTTACTCGATGTCG
The DNA here is from genome assembly GCA_937923745.1 of uncultured Granulosicoccaceae bacterium. Lineage (GTDB taxonomy): Bacteria > Pseudomonadota > Gammaproteobacteria > Granulosicoccales > Granulosicoccaceae > CALDUO01. The sequence goes on along the minus strand of CALDUO010000219.1, from coordinate 8,393 downwards.
TCCGCCTGACCCGCGCACTGAGGCCACAGGGCATCCATTGGCCCTTTCACGCAGATGGCAAACCCAGCAATCGGCTTGAAGATCTCACACGTGCAAACGGCATCGAACACGGCGATGCACACGATGCGACGTCTGATGTTTATGCGACCATAGCGGTGGCCAGACTCATCCGGCAGCATCAGCCCAAACTCTTCGATTATGCGTATCGACACCGCGATAAGTCATCAATAGCAACGCTCCTGAACCTCGTCGGGCAACAGCCTGTGCTTCATGTCTCCGGCATGATTCCGTCAGACTTCGGTCACACCGCTATGGTGTTGCCACTGGCGCGGCACCCCAAGAACAAAAACGGCATTATTGTGATTGATTTGCGCTACGACCCCGAACCGTTGTTGTCACTGACACCCGCAGAGCTCGCGCACCGACTCTTCACACCCAGAGCGCGTCAAAGCGGTGGACAGACACCGGTAGGCATCAAAACCATACACATTAACCGGGCACCTGTTGTCGTACCAGTGTCGACACTGGATGAAGAGAGCGCTTCGCGCCTCTCTATCGATACATCGGTGAGTGTTCAACACGCAGAGACGATCAAACGTCATCCGACGTTTGCACAGTCAGTGGTTGCTGCAATGACAGAGCAATCGTTTGATGACCCCGATGATGTCGATAACTCGCTGTACTCCGGCGGTTTTTTCAGCGAGAGCGACCGCCGTCAAATGCAGACTATTCGCGGACTCAGTGCAAAAGAGCTCGGCACCTTCGACGGATTTTTCGACGATGCCCGCATGGACGAAATGCTGTTTCGATATCGCGCGCGAAACTTCCCGGCCTCTTTGTCAGCCGCCGAAACACAGCGATGGCATCAGCATGTGCAGCAGGCACTGAACAAACCAGCCTTCAAGCTACCGTCGGCGTTATCCGGCGAACACCACACAGATGACGGTAAACAATCGCTCAGGCAGCGCTTTGAGCGCGCCATGGAACAGACAGACTGGGCACCAGAGGAGAAAGCGTTACAGGCGGAACTGGCTGAGTACGCCGCGCAACATCAACGTGAATACTACCTGGACTCGAGCAGTAACGACGACGTATCACTGTGACGGTGTTTTGTTCTGGCAGTAACTGGCCTTGCCAATAATTAGTTCTGGCGGCGACCGCCACCGCCAACAAAGTCAGTGCCATACAACAATGGTCTGACCGTGTTGATGACAAAGAACTGAAAAAACAAGAAGAAAAATACGAATCGCCCGGTCGAAAAAACATCGGGGAGTATGGTTAACAACCCGAAAAGACCAACAACTGACAGACCGAAACCGACAATAGAGCGCTTGTAGACTGTCAATATGGAATCAGCTGTGTCCTGATGATAAACACCTGACACAATCATGCAGGCAATCATCATGCAGACCACGGCAATCATCGGCCCTACCATGTCTTGCAATGAAACAGACAGGCTGATGACACCTGTTACAATAAACAACGTAGAGAACAGCAGTGCTTCTATCAATACACGCAATAAAGATTGAGCCGTGTCGGGTGCCAGGAGCAATGCCTTTTTGACCAAAAGGCCTGGACCCAATAACGGTCTGACCGACGACGTTCTGACCGTCGACGTTCTGACCAGTGGCCGTGAACGATTCTGCAAGTCGCCGGTGTGTCCCTGTGTTGTCTGAAAGCTTTCAATCATGACTCATCTTCTATTATTGTTTTGCGATTTCCACAGCGCACAGTCTAGCGTTAGAAATGTTAACTCACTGTTAAAAACCGACAACCAAGCCACGCGACTGCGCCGAGTCACAATTATTTACAATTCGATGCGTCCAGCTGTTGATCCAAAAGGGTCAAGATGACACAAAAAACCATCACCCTCTATCAGGGCGAACCTGCCACCTGCGGCTATTTTAGTGACAGGCAAGCGACCAACGTCTACGCTGATCCACATCACCCCTACCCATCCAGGGTATATGACACGCTGCTGGCGCAGGGATTCAGGCGCTCCGGGGAGTTTATTTATAGACCAGCGTGTCACCAATGCCAGGCCTGTGTCCCGGTTCGTGTACCCGCAGGCGCCTACACACCGACACGCCGCGACCGTCGCACTCTGAAAGCCAATCTGGATTTAACCGTCACGTGTGTGACCGGAAAGTACACCGATGAATATTTCGACCTGTATCAGCGTTACCTGAATACCCGACATGCCGGTGGCGGTATGGATGAGCAGACGCAAGAGGACTTCAAGCGCTTCCTGATTTCGCCGTGGGGTGACACGCTTTTTCTTGATGTCCGGCTCGACGACACCTGCGTCGCTGTTGCAGTCACCGACTCCACTGCAGCCGGTCTTTCCGCGGTTTACACATTTTTTGATCCAGAGCAACACCGCCGTAGCCTTGGCCGATTTTGCATACTGCAACAGCTTGAACTGTGTAACCGAATTGGCTTACCCCATCTGTACCTGGGTTATTGGATCGAGGACTGTCAAAAGATGCATTACAAAAAAGACTTTATGCCGCAACAGCATTTTAGCGGTCAGGGATGGCTGGACGTCGAGTAACCTCAACAATCACTGTATGAGTGTGTGGATGTTTAACGCGTGAATCGTGAGTGACGCTGTTGGTTGTTAACCCGATGTCGATCGGCGTTTGGCTGCCTCACGCGACTTCTCGATACCACGCAGGTAACGGTCATAGGTCAACGCCGGCCCAAACTCTTCTTTTAATTCTGTGAACAGGCGTGTCGCCCTGTCCCACTGACACGATTTAACTGCAGTCATCGCTTCCCGGTGCTTTTTCAGGTTAGCCACAAGGTCTGCGTTCGCCTCTGTCATGGTACCGAGCGGCTGATATATTTTTACCGCCGCTTTTCGCCCTTTCACCGGCACAGTATCAAGCTCACGAAACAACATACCGGGCATCGCTTCTGCGACTGAGCCAGACACCACCACAGGCACATCATATAACCGTGTCTGCTGCTCAACGCGCTGCGCCACATTAACCGTATCTCCGACAACCGTATACGCCATACGATGCTCTGAGCCCATATTACCGACATTGGCTTTGCCGGTACTGACACCGATGCCAACCTGTATAGGTGGCAGTCCATCGCGCTCGAACTGTGCAGACAGCTGCTGCATCTCTGCCTGCATATCGTTGGCAGCTGCCAGCGCATCGAACACATGCGTGTCGCTCTTGGCAGGTGCACCCCAAAACGCCATCACACTGTCACCCATAAATTTATCGATGGTGCCCTGATGTCTAACAATTGCCCGGCTGGCGCTGGAAAAAAACGCGTTTAGCCATTGTGCGACCTGTTGTGGCTCAAGCTTTTCACTGACAGTCGAAAAACCCACTACATCGCAGAAGAGCACACTGACAATGCGTTCCTCTCCCTCCAGCCCCATGCTCGCAGGATTCTTTGCATACGCCGATGCCAGCTCCGGCGGCACATACTGGCTGAGCAAACCAGCAAACCGTTTGCGATCGCGCACCTCGGCCATATACGACACCAGCAAATAGGCCGCGTACAGCACAAATACCATCAATACCAGAAACTCTAGCGGTATCGGTGGGACATAGGCATCCAATCCGGTAGACGTTGGGAAATTTATTGTCACGATGGCAGCGATCGTTGCCAGCGCGAGAATCGCTCCACCCAACGGCCGAAACCAGGGCAGTAATACAGCCATACAGAAGATAATGAGCTGAGAGGTCCAGAAAGCCGAGCCCAACGGTCGGGCTGCGAATAGGTTAAATGAGTTGCCACCACGAATTTTGAGTGAGAACAACTGGCCACTGTCACTGGCTGCACCACCGGCGTAATCAAAATCAAAATACAAACGAAAGACACCCAGCCCGGTCAATACCAACAGCAGCAGCACCAGAATCAGCACCAGTGCAAACACCCGACTGTGGCGGGTTGGCCTGAAAAAAGGAATCAGTTTGGCAGTGATACTCTGGGTCATAATGGGTCGTGCCTGTCGAATACGCGTTCGGGTAATGTGCTACCCGGGTGTTGGCCAATGAATCGATCTCGGCTCTGGTATCAATCTGAATCTCGGCCTTGTTATTGACCCGAGCCTTGTTCTTACCCTAAGCAGAGCTCTTAACCTAAGCACGGCTCTTAACCTAAGCCTGTTCCTGACCCAAGCCTGTTATTGACCTGAATCCGGGTTTAACCTGAATCTGGTATTAACTGGGGTCTTGTGAATGATCCGGATTTCGGCCGTACCCCGGCGTCCGTACCCCGGCGGCCGTACCCCGGCGTCCGTACACCGGCGATAGCTCAGGTGCTGGCCGCTTACCCTGCTTGTCTACTGCTCTGCCCGCCCCAGTCGCACTCACAGTCGCACTCCCCTGTCACACTCCCCCCTGTCACACTATGCCGAATTGACTCAGGCGCTAGCGGTGTTTGTATTGAGATGTTCCAGCACCCAAGTGTGTAATGCCGGGGTGGCCGCCGCGAGGACAGAGGTGGTCTCAAGACCAATCGGTTGATTCGCCAGATCGGTAAAGACACCGCCCGCTTCAGTGACAAACAAGGATAACGCTGCGATGTCGAGTATGTTGACGTCAGATTCTATTACAACATCTGCCTGTCCACAGCCCAGTTGATGGTAATGACAGAAATCGCCATACCCGCGGGTTCTTGCCACTTGGGTCAGAAGCCGTCCAAACTGTTGCCAGCGCTGCGCATCCGAGGCCAGCGATTTGATATTCCCGCTCGATAAAAACACATCGGCAGGTTGTTTGATATCGCGGCACGACACAGATTGGTTATTCAACATAGCGCCTCCGCCTTTCACCGCCAACGCCATTTCATCCATGGCCGGTGCACTCGACACACCAACCACAATTTCACCGTTGTGCATCAGCGCTATTTGTGTGGAAAACCACGGCGACTCACGCACAAAACTTTTAGTGCCATCAATGGGGTCGACCAGCCAAAGGTACTCGCTATCTATCGCTTGTTGCCCGGTCTCCTCGCCATAGAACCCGTAGTCGGGGAACGCGTCTGACAAAATTGCCCGAATAGTCTTTTCACTCTCGACATCAGCAATGGTCACTGGTGACCGGTCTGATTTGGTCTCGACATCGAACGGCTGACGATAGTAACCGAGAATAACCGCTTTTGCGGCCGTTGCTGCCTCAATCGCAGTGCTGAGCGCCTTGGTGTAGGGTCCGGCACTGATTTGGGTATCCACGAAAATTGCTTCCTCACGTCTGGGGGGAGTGTAATGCGCTTAGTATATCGCGTCCGGCACGGGTACACTCCCTGTCCCACGAAAAGAACGCGGCCACGGTACAATCTGCACCATGCAGCTCAATACACAACAACGAAAAGCAGTCACCACCACCGACCGGCCATTGCTGGTACTGGCAGGTGCCGGAAGCGGCAAGACCGGTGTGATCACCCAAAAAATTCGCTGGCTCATACAACAGGAGAATTTGTCTCCCAAGCACGTCTTTGCGGTGACATTTACCAACAAGGCCGCCGCAGAAATGCGCGAGCGACTCTCGACCATGCTGTCCCGCGAGGAAACCCGGCAACTCAGCATCACAACCTTTCACCGGCTGGGCCTGACTATTTTGCAACGCGACGGTGCTGGCATCGGGCTGCGCCGCGGCTTCACAATCCGCGACCAAAGTGATTGCACCAATGCGCTAAGGGATATCATCAGTGAACATCAACTCGGGCTTGATGAGCGCCCCCTGCTCTCGGTGATCTCTGACTGGAAAAACCGGTTTGTAACACCGGATGATGCGATGGCGGCAGCACAAAATGGACGTGAACAATCAGCGGCTATTGCCTACGGACACTATCAGTCGTTACTTCGTGCCTGCAACTCCGTGGACTTTGATGATCTGGTCTGTCTGCCAGTTGAGCTGCTGACCACCGACACTGAACTGCGCGACACTTGGCAATCCCGTGTGCGTCATTTACTGGTGGACGAATATCAGGACACCAACGAAGCACAATATGCGTTGATTCAATTATTAGTCGGCAAATTCGGTATGCTCACGGCCGTGGGTGATGATGATCAGTCTATTTACTCATGGCGCGGTGCAAATCCTGAGAACCTAAACCTACTGCAAAAAGATTATCCATCACTCGAAGTCATAAAATTGGAGCAAAACTATCGTTCAAGCCAACGCATATTACGTTGCGCAAACGCGGTAATTGCCGAGAACCCGCACCTGTTCGACAAAAAACTCTGGAGTGATCTGGGGCTGGGCGATCCGATTCGGGTGTCCGCGTGTCAAAACGCCCTCGACGAGGCGGATTGGGTATCGGCGGATATTTTGAGTTACAAGTTTCGAAAAAAACTGCAGTTTCGTGATATCGCCATTTTGTATCGCAGTAATTTTCAATCAAGGCTGTTCGAAACGGCACTGCGTGAAAAACAAATTCCGTACAAAATCAGTGGTGGGCAGTCGTTCTTTGATCGCGCTGAAATCAAAGACATCATGGCGTACCTCAAGTTAATGGTAAACCCCGACGACGATATGGCATTTTTGCGTGTCGTCAATACACCACGGCGAGAAATCGGGGTCAGCACGCTCGAGAAACTCGGCCAACATGCGCGGCGCAGACACTGCAGCTTGTTGCACGCATGTCACGATCTTGGTCTTGGCGAAACTCTGAACGAACGCGCCCGACAAAAGCTTCAGTATTTTGCCAATTGGATAACCGCCATGGCCGACAATGCCGAGCGTGGTAACGCCGTTGCCGTCATACGGCAGCTGCTTGAGGACATGGACTACGAAGGTTGGCTGAACGCTCAGTCTGCGTCCAAACCGGCAGCGATTGCCGCTTGGGAGAACGTGCAGGAGCTCGTTGACTGGATCAGACGCCAATACGACAACGATGAGACCGACTCTTTGGTGTTTTCCGATGCCGTCAGCCACATGACACTGATGGATCGTCTTTCCAGAGACGATACCGACAACGGTGATCAGGTGCAGATGATGACCTTACATGCAGCCAAAGGACTGGAATTTCCGTATGTGTACCTGGTGGGCGCTGAAGAGAATATTTTGCCCCACCGAAACAGTATTGAAGCTGAAACCATTGAAGAAGAGCGACGCCTTGCCTACGTGGGCATGACACGCGCAAAACAAACACTGACCTTTACCTGGGCTGCAACACGTCAGAAATTCGGTGAAACCAGTCAATGTGAACCAACCCGATTTCTGGAACAGCTTCCACCTGAGGACGTTAACATCATCGGTGACACCAGCAGCGAGTCAGCCGTCGCCATTAACCAGGCGGCCGGTAAAGAGACCCTCGACAGTCTCAAGGCGCTGCTCGCAGGCAAGTAACTGCTCGTTGGTGAACGTTGTGCGCCACCTGCCAAAAGTGGAGGCGGCACTCACAGCACTCGCGCTCAGCTTTGGCCCGTGTTTTCTGATGGAATCGACTTGATTTATGGTGTCAATAGCCCACCTTTAACAGACACGCTTTTACAGGCCAGCTAATTCATGAGTAGCAGCGATTCAGACAACATTATTGATCTTGATCCCGACGACCTTGATTCCGACAATCCTGACGGCGACAATCTTGGTGCAGCAGATACAGAGAATGATGGCAAGGGACTAATTTTACCCAATCAGGCGCTGCCCGATCGGCTGCTGATCCTGCCGGTCTTCGAGCGTCCCTTTTTCCCGGCACAGGTGCAGCCGCTGGTCATCGATGAAGACCCCTGGGCCGACACCTTCGCAGCGCTGCAAGAACGCAAAACACCACTGATGGGTTTGTCCTACGTCGGCGATACCGATGGCGAATTACCCAAAACCGGACAATTTGCCAAAACAGGCTGTGTCGTCAGACTACACAACGTGGTCCGAAACAACGGCAAGATCCAGTTTATCGCCCAAGGCCTGCAGCGATTTCAGGTGACTCAGTGGCGACACGGGTCGCCTCCTTTCGAAGCGTCAGTGAAATACCTCGATGACGAACATAAAAATACGCATGAAATTAAAGCTTATGCCATGGCACTCATTCAGGCCATAAAAGAGCTTATTCCACTGAATCCTCTGTACAACGAGGAACTGAAAAACTTCCTGAACCACTTTAATCTGAACGAACCGTCGCCGCTGGCTGACTTTGCGGCAGCGATAACTACCGCCGCTGGCCCTGATCTTCAGGACGTGCTCGACACCATACCCATGCAAAAACGCATGGAAAAAGTGTTGCTGCTACTCGGGAATGAACTGGCAGTCGCCAAACTTCAGAATGAAATTCGTTCTGAGGTCGAGCAGAAAATGAGCAAGCATCAGCGCGAATTTTTCTTGCGCGAGGAGCTCAAGATTATTCAGCGAGAGCTCGGTATTGCCAAAGACGATCGAACCTCCGACGCCGATGAGTTCAAAGACAGAATGGCTGCCCTTGAGCCG
>CALDUO010000218.1 GCA_937923745.1 uncultured Granulosicoccaceae bacterium | reverse complement strand
CGGCGATATGGTCAGAGGCTCAGACCTCGTCGTGACCGCCGTGTTTGAAGGACGTAACGCCGCCGATGGCATTATCTCGTGGTTAGGCCTGCAGTAATCCGGAATTTACATGCTGAAAAATGACCGCTTTTTACGGGCACTGCTGCGCCAGGAAGTAGACCGAACACCTGTTTGGATCATGCGCCAGGCTGGCCGTTACCTGCCGGAGTACCTCGCGGTACGCAAAGAGGCCGGTAATTTCATGACACTGTGTCAGACGCCAGAGCTGGCCTGTGAAGTCACACTCCAACCGCTGCGCCGTTTCCCGCTGGATGCAGCCATTTTGTTTTCCGATATTCTCACTATCCCCGATGCAATGGGGCTGGGATTATATTTTGAGACAGGCGAGGGTCCCAAATTCGAACGCCCGCTTCGCACCCGACGCGACATTGAACAAATGCCCACGCTCGACCCGATGAACGAACTGCGTTACGTCACTGATGCAGTCAGCCTGATTCGCCGCGAGTTGGATGGCGCTGTGCCACTTATCGGTTTCTCGGGCAGCCCGTGGACACTCGCCACCTATATGGTTGAAGGTGGCGGCACCAAAGACTTTGCCAAAGTGAAAGGGCTTGCTTACAGTGATCCGAGCGCCATGCATATGCTCCTTGATCGCACCGCCACCGCTGTTATCGATTATCTCAACGCGCAGGTCGCTGCCGGCGCACAGGCACTGATGGTGTTCGACACATGGGGTGGCGTACTGTCATCAAGAGACTATGCCGAGTTCTCGTTGGCATATTTACAAAAAATTGTCGATGGACTTCAGCGCGTGTCGCCCGACGGAGACACAGTGCCGGTCATTCTGTTCACCAAAAACGGGGGGCAGTGGCTGGATAAAATGGCTGCAACCGGATGCGATGCACTCGGAGTCGACTGGACCACCGAGCTGTCTGAGGCGCGCGCACGCACCGGCGACCGGGTCGCGCTGCAGGGAAATCTTGATCCGTCCGTGCTGTATGCCGAACCCGAGCGAATTCGGGCAGAGGTTCACCGTGTGCTGGAGAGTTTCGGCGGCGGTCCAGGCCATGTGTTTAACTTAGGCCATGGTATTCATCAGTATGTAAACCCTGATCACGTCAGTGTCATGATCGACGCTGTGCATAACTGGCGGCCTGGCCAGTAACTCACTATTGACGCCGACCCGGAAGCACCGATACGGCGAACACGCCATACCAAACCCCCTGCACTGCATAAACCTACACTACATAAACCAGCACTTCATAAATTAGATCGAGGCATGGATACGATCAGGGTCACACCGTCTGGCTAAAACAGAGACTCTACTTTCTTTTTGGTCTCTCTGATGGCCTGCTTCTTTTGAGTCGAGGGCACGGTCGTCGCCACTGACTCACCGCCCGTGCCCGACGCCTGCCGAGTGCCAGGAAGACGATCAGAGCGGAATATTTCGAACATAGATCCTGACGGGTTACCGGTCGGCTCGCCTGACTTGGCATCAATGCGAACTGTCGTGATACCGGCTGGCTCAGCAGGCAACACCTCCGGCAGTCCATCCATCACCGAACCCATAAAGCTAATCCACATCGGCAAGGCAACAACACCGCCTGATTCGCCACGCCCCAGCGGATCAAGCTGATCCGACCCGACCCACGCCGACGACACATAATAGTCGTTAAAGCCAGAAAACCACGCGTCCAATTGATTGTTGGTGGTACCGGTTTTACCGGCGAGGTCGCGACGCTCCAGTGCTTCTGCCGCTTTTCTGGCTGTGCCCCGACTCACCACTTCACGCATGATGCTTTGCATGATGTAGGCGTTGCGGGCATCAATGACCCGAGGTGCCTGCACCTCACCGGCCGGATCAAGTTCAACTTCAATCTCGCCAGAGCCGCTGTCGCTGTTGATCACTATTTCGTTTTCCAGCTCTTCAGTGGTGGCCGGATCACAATCCTCACACATCGCGATTGCGGGTGCTTGGTAGATTAACTCGCCCTCGGGCCCCTCGATACGGGAAATGAAATGCGGCGTCACCCGATAACCGCCGTTGGCGAACACCGCGAACGCGTTAGCGACCTCCAACGGACTAACACTGGCACTGCCTAATGACAGCGACAAATCCGGTGGCAGGTTCGATTCTTTAAAACCAAAGCGGGTAGCGTAATCAATGGCATAAGGAATACCGATTTCGCGCAACACCCGGACAGACACCAGATTACGCGATTTAACCAATGCCTCACGCAGTCGTGTGGGACCATAAAATCGACCACTGTAGTTGGAGGGCCGCCACTCACCCTCCAGTGCAGCATCGTGGAAGACCACTGGCGCATCGTTATAGACGGTTGCTGCCGTGTCGCTTTTTTCGAGCGCTGCAGAATAAATAAACGGTTTGAAGGTTGAACCGGGCTGTCGTCTGGCTTGGGTGACGCGATTAAATTTGCTGCGGTTAAAATCGAAGCCGCCGACCAGCGCCGTGATAGCACCTGTTTTTGGAGCCATGGCAACGAATGCCCCTTCAATGGCCGGGTCTTGCACAAACTCAACCGTGCCGCCCTCACCCTCAGTCGTCAAAATTACATCGCCAGGTTGGAGTACCTCGTTGACCGCGGTGACTTCATCGCCGACAGTTTCGATATCGATGCGCTGACGCGCCCACTCAACATCGGCAAGGCCCAGCGCCAGTGGGTTGCCCTCACTATCGACCAACTGCGCTTCGGATTCAGTCACGGAGATCACTACCGCCGGGTTCAGGTCGCCGTAGGTTGGATACTCGTCCAGTGCTTCGGTGATGGCTTCAACGTCACCAAATACGGCTGTGTCTATGGTACCGACAGCGCCGGTATAGCCATGACGTTTCTCGTACGCAAACAACGCAGAACGCAAGGCTTTGTTTGCCGCACGCTGTGCGTTGCCACTGATGGTGGTGTAGACGTTGAGACCCGCAGTCGCCCATTGATCACCATAGAGCTGACGGATTCTGGCGCGCGCCATCTCGCCCACATAATGCGCCTCGGCCTCTGGTTCTGCGACATGCAGTTTTGCGGTAACCGGCGCTTCCAGAGATTCGTTGTAGGTTCGCGAGTCGATCATGCCGAGATCAGCCATTCGACCCAATACATAGTCTCGACGCAATAATGCGCGAGACGGATTGACGATTGGGTTATAACGCGACGGTGCTTTGGGTAAGCCTGCCAGCATGGCAGACTCAACCACGTTGATGTCGGCGATGTCCTTGCCGTAATAGACCCTTGATGCTGCCGCAAAACCGTACGAACGATTACCAAGGTAAATTTTGTTCAGGTACAGCTCGAGAATTTCGTCTTTGGTGAGCTCGGTTTCGATGCGTAACGACAGGAAAATCTCGTTAATTTTTCGGGAGTAGGTTTTTTCGTTACTTAAAAAGAAGTTACGCGCCACCTGCATCGTAATGGTACTGCCGCCCTGCCCTTTTTCGCCGGTTCGGGCCAGATTAACGAAAGCACGCACAAGACTTTGCCAGTCGACACCCGGATGCGTGTAGAAACGCTTGTCTTCCGCTGCGATGATCGCGTTTTTAAGAGATTGCGGTACTTCATCAATACGCACAGGCTCACGGCGTTTTTCGCCATATTCGGCAATGAGATCGCCCTCTGCCGTATAAACCCGTAATGGTATCTGTAACTGAACGTCCCGCAGTGCATCCACTGGCGGTAAATCAGGTGCTATGCGGTAATACAATACCCCGGCAACCGCAACAACGCCCAGGACGCCAACAACCCCAAGGATGACCAGCCATTTGAACATCCGGCGAATGATGGAAGGTTTAGCCACTTTAAATAAGCCACTCTCATACTGTTTGGTCACGCGACGACGTGACTGCTGTTAAGACCCAAAATTCAAACCGGGCTAAAACCAGACCGAAACCCGACTGCAAATCCAAGCTGAAATACTCGACTGCATCGCACAACCGTCGAGACGGCATTGAAGCTGATAAGCACTGTATTACAGCCTATTCGGGTTGCAGGATTAATGCGAATTACAGACAGCCAACCCTGCTTAACCGCTAATTGCTATTGCACTCACAGTTGCAGAGTCGACTGCGACACAAGAACAGTGTGTCTGTACAGGACGTCTTGGGCGACCCATGCCCCGCTTGCCCAACCCTATCGACCCGATCCGCCAGAACAAGTGCTACCCGGACATTGCAACCAGACCGTTGCTACCAAACCCATACTGCCATGCCAGTTATGCCAGTTATGCAAGGCCGGCTATTTGCGGCTTGTCCGACACAGCACGCACCTGTGCTACTGGCTCAGGTGCAACACGCCAAAAGACACGCCTGGGCAGTACAAGGATGCTCCAGGCAGCCTGACACGAGTAGACCCTATCCGACGCGGCCAGTGCCCGACCAGTGCCCGGGTTACGAGCCCGGGTTGCGGACCGGGGTTGCGGGCCGGGGTTACGGGTCAGCCCCTGACGAGAAGAAGTTTGTGAAGCGCTGCGCAACCTGGCATGAGTCCTGTTAGTGAATCACTGCGGGACATTATACCTGCTGGAAAACTTTACTGAAGTGACGCTTTGCTAAGAAGTTTCGACGATTTTCGCAGTTATTTCAATAGTTTATTAACCCTTGATCAGCAAACAAGCGA
>CALDUO010000217.1 GCA_937923745.1 uncultured Granulosicoccaceae bacterium | reverse complement strand
CCGCGCGGTTGCCAGTAAGGTCGACAACGAACACTGGCAACGTATTGTTGATCAGTTTATTCGTGACGTCAGGCAGGGCAATGTGCATAAAGGCTTTACCGATACCATCAGCCAATGCGGTGACATACTGATCACGCATTTCCCGGCAAACAAACCTGCAACCGACGAACTGCCCAACCACTTGATCGAGCTGTAACGACAGCGCCAGTCAGTGACTGTCCCGGCTGGATCGTCCCGCCCGGATCGTTCCGGCTGGATCCCACTGCCGGATACAAGACAGTTCGCCGTGCACGTGACGTTATGCAGACGGATCCATAAATTCGTGTCCCCCATCAAGTCACTGACCGCATCAACGTACTGACCTTTTAATTTGTCAGTTTTGGTAAATTGACAGTCCGGTAAATTGACAGTCCGGTAAATTGACAGTCCCAGTAATTGACTGCCCCTGTGAATTGACTGACCCTGTGAATTGACTGACACGTTCAGCGCATTGATCAGACGCACCGGGTGTGACCCCGAGTCGATACCCGGTTTACTCAGTGCTGTTGTCTCGAAAACTCTTGGACTATCGATTCACTTCCCTGGCAAGGTAGGGTGTCGCGAGCGCAAAGGGCACCAATAACAACAAAGCCACGCGAAGCCCAAGCCAGTCCGACATCATACCAATCACCGGCGGTGCCAGCAGGAAAGCACAAAATGACACCATCGACAGTGCCGCTACGTTATCAGTCGCATTACCGGGTCGCCTGGCCGCTGCAGACATTGCCAGTGGATAGACAATCGCCACGCCGACACCCGCCAGCGCTGCACCAAAAAATGCCCAGATAATGGATGGGGCCAACGCAAACACAGCGATACCCGAGGTGGCGGCCAATCCAGAGGCCACGATCACGTTAAAGTCGCCAAAGTGTTCGGCAATGGCATCACCGTTGAGCCGGGTTAACGCCATCACCACGGAGAAAAAAGCGTATGTAATGCCGATAACCATCGGACTGGCATTCATCACCGAGTGCATAAACACCGCCGACCAATCGATAAACGCACCTTCAATCATCATGATGCCCACCGGCATCAGACACAGCAGCAAAATACCACGCGAGGGTAGTTTGAACGCCGGGGCTGCCTCTGTAGGCTCCTGCGCAGAGGTCTGTGGCTCATCATTCGGCAAGGCACTGGCGACGACATACCCGAGCAGTGCAATAAACGGCAGTAACAGGGTGAAATGCCATTGCGCACTGATGCCCAACTCAGCGGCAATTGCACCGAGCATGGCACCGCTCATCGAACCCAAACTCCAAAACCCGTGACAACGTGACATGATGCGGCTACCAACCTCCCGCTCGATCACGTCGGCTTTGGTATTCATTGCCACTTCGACAATACCGATAGCAAAGCCTGCCGCCAGCAACCCGATAAAAAAGAGCCACGGTGCGTTCATCCAAACCGGTGGTATCAGCAACAGCGCCCACAACGGTAACCAACGCTGACACCCTACTTTCAGCCCACGCTTTTGCAGTAATCGTGTCGCAAGAAGAAAAGAGACCAGCGTGCCGAGCGGTATCGCCAACAGATTGATGCCCAGCGTAAAATCAGACAGACCGAGCGCTGCCTTGATGTCGGGGATTCTGGGAATCCAGTTGCCCAATACCAGCGATTCCACAAAGAACACCGCGTAAATGGCGTGGATATGTCGTCGAGAGGCAGGCATAGCGGCTCACAGAGGGTTTGAGGCGGCAATCATGACAGAATGCAGTGCTACAATCATCACTTGAGCTGTCTTTCCACAACCCGTAACTATGATGCGCAACACCACAGACGTATGACAACCTCACTTGAGCGCTACGGGGTTTATGAGGGCAGTGGCGAGAAACGTATCGGTTTCTTTCTCCCGCACACTTTCGCCATGCTGCCGTTTATTGCCGCGGTGGAGACGTTGCGTGCCGCTAACCGCTACAGTGGTCAGCATCTGTACAGCTGGCATTGCTTCGGTGAAACCACCGACGATGCAGTCGCTAACAATGGCATGAGGCAACCGGTTGAGGCAGCACTGCATGATGCCGCAGACCTTGATCGCCTCATTATTTGTGGCCCGCATGAACCGCATCGTTATCAGCACGACACCGCCCTGCGTTCACTCAAGAAGCTAGCAGCAAGCGGCACCCACATGGGCGGATTAGATACAGGCACTTGGGTATTGGCTGCCAGCGGTCTTGTGGGTGAGCGAAAATGCACTATTCACTGGGAAAACCTGCCGGGCTTTCGCGAAGCGTTTCCAAAACTCAACGTCTCGTCTGAGCTGTTTGAAATCGATGGCACCTTAGTGACCTGTGCCGGTGGCGATGCATCGCTGGATATGATGCTGACCCTGCTCAGCAACGAGCACAGCCACGAATTGGCAGCTCAAGTCGCCGAGCTTTTTATACACCCGGGGATACGACGCGCCGGTGAACCTCAACGCATGGGCATCACGCAGCGCACCGGTGTCTTTCATCCGGGCCTGGTCGACTGCCTCGAACTCATGGAAGCCAATGTCGAGCAGCCACTGACCACCGCTGAGCTGTCAGAGATGGTCGGCATTTCCAAGCGACAGCTCGAGCGACTGTTCAGGGCACACCTCGACACCACGCCCACACACTATTATCAACAGACACGACTCAACGCCGGTCACCGGTTACTGGAGCAAACCAGCATGACGGTACTGGAGGTTGCGGTAGAGGTCGGATTTGCGTCGGCAGGCCATTTCTCCAAGCGCTTCAGATCACACTTTGGGTACTCACCCCGCGACCTGCGAGCTGGTGTTGCACAAGTAAAAAATGTCCGCTAATACCCCGAAAGACAGGCGCTCATACCGCTAAAAGAGCGCACCTGCCCGCAATAACCTGCATTGTTTTGTCTCGGTCGCACCGAACCGATAATAGGTCGTTTTTATCCCACGAAACACAGGGCTTGCAGCAATAATCCTCCAACGCACCTGCAGAAGTGCTATGCATAGGGAGGGCATTCGAATGCCCACCGTAAAATTACTCCGGAGGAAACATGACCGAACTGTCAAAAGGTCAATCTCGACGCGGTGCAAGAGCCGCAAAACGGGCGCTAAGAGCGGCGCCCATCGCGCATGAAGATCGCGCAGTCAGACCCGGTATGCAAGGCGGTAAATTCCACCCGCTCAACCCCGACGATATTGCCAAAGTCCATGAAGCGGTCTTAACCGCGCTCGAAACCATTGGCCTGTCGCAGGCCACTCCGTCCTGCATCGAGACCGTGACCAAGGCCGGTGGCACCTTTCGCGACGGTCGGCTGCTATTCCCACGTGCGTTGGTCGAAGACACGATTGCCAATTGCGCCAAAAACATTGTGCTTTATGGACAAGACCCAAAACACGACATTGAAATCAGCGAGTCAAAGGTGTACTTCGGTACCGCCGGTGCAGCGGTTCATATTGCTGATATTGAAGGCAACGAATATCGCGAATCGCAATTAAAAGACCTGTATGACATCGGCAGGCTCGTCGACACACTCGACAATATTCATTACTTTCAGCGATGCCTGGTGCCACGTGACATACCCGACCCGATGGATATGGACATCAATACGTGTTACGCCGCGATTAGCGCAACCACAAAGCATGTCGGCACCAGTTGGGTTGAACCGTCACATGTCGAGAAATCGCTGGAAATGCTGCACATCATTGCCGGTGGCGAAAAACAATGGCGCGCCAGACCGTTCGTGAGTATGTCCAACTGTTTTGTGGTGCCACCCATGCGCTTTGCAGAAGACTCCTGTCATTGTATGGAAACAGCAGTTCGGGGCGGTATGCCGGTGTTACTGCTCGCAGCCGGTCAGGCCGGTGCCACCAGTCCGGCTGCACTGGCAGGCTCGGTCGTTCAGGAAGTAGCTGAAGTGCTGGCAGGTTTGGTGTGGGTAAACTTGATGGTCCCGAAACATCCAGCGATCTTTGGTACCTGGCCATTCGTCTCTGATCTGCGTACCGGTGCCATGAGTGGTGGCAGTGGCGAACAGGCTGTACTGATGGCCGCCTGTGGACAGATGGGGCGCTACTACGGCCTTCCGACCGGCATCGCCGCTGGCATGGCTGACGCCAAGTTTCCGGACGCACAATCGGGTTATGAAAAAGCCTATACCAACACGCTGGCTGCACACTCCGGTGCCAACCTGATTTACGAATCAGCAGGCATGCACGCATCCCTGTTGGGCTGCTGTTACGAAAGTTATGTTATCGACAACGACATGCTGGGTGCGATTAATCGAACGGTGAGAGGTATCGAGGTCAACGAAGAGACACTGTCGTTGCAGGCGATGAAAGATGTCTGCGTAGATGGTCCCAGTCATTATCTTGGTCATGAGCAGACACTGTCGCTGATGCAAAAAGAATACATCTACCCCAACGTTGGTGACCGAACCAGCCCCAAGGAGTGGGCCGAAGTCGGCAAACCGGACCTGATAAAAACCGCTCGAAATACGGTTGATTCGGTATTGGCATCGCACTACCCGTCGCATATACCCGACGCTATTGATCAAACCATCAGAGAGAAATTTAACGTGCTCTTACCACGCGAACAAATGCAAAAAACATTGGGAGATACTGCATGAAAACCCACGCCAGAGTGGTTGTTATCGGAGGTGGTGTCGTTGGATGCAGCGCGCTCTATCATTTGGCACAGCGCGGTTGGACCGACTGTGTACTGGTCGAGCTCGACGAACTCACTTCGGGATCGACGTGGCACGCTGCCGGTAACATTCCGACATTCTCCGGCTCACGCAACATGATCAAGTTGCAGCACTACAGCACACAGCTGTACGCCAAACTCGCCAAAGATCCCGAGTATCCGATTAACTATCATCAGACAGGTTCCATTCGTCTGGCTCAATCACGTGCGCGTATGGAAGAGTATGAGCATGTCACCGAGATGGCTAACGCGATGGGCTTGGGTTATGAATTGATTGATAACGCCGAGATGAAAAAGCGTAACCCGTTTCTCGAAGATCACGATAACCTCGGAGCGCTCTGGGATCCTCATGACGGTGACATTGATCCCAGTCAGCTGACTCAGGCGCTGGCCAGTGCATCACGTAAAGCGGGTGCGACAATTTACCGGTTTACTCGGGTAACAGGCGTGACACGCACGGACAGTGGTGAATGGGAAGTGATCACAAACAAGGGCAATATCACGTGTGAGTACGTAATCAATGCCGGTGGTTATCGCGGTGCCGAAGTCACCGAATTCGGCAATCGGTTTCTGCCCATGGTCTCAATGGAACACCAGTACCTTGTCACTGAATCTATTCCCGAACTCGAGTCATTGACAGCGTCCATGCCGCTGGTGCGGGATCCGGACGATTCTTACTATCTGCGACAAGAGAAAACCGGCTTAATTCTCGGGCCCTACGAGTGGAAAGCCACACCGCACTGGAAAGACGGCAAGATACCGGATAACTTCGCGTACGAACTATACCCGGATGATCTCGACCGACTCGAATGGTACATCGAACAGGCGTGTGCCCGTATGCCAATCCTTGGCACCGTCGGTGTGCAACGGGTCATTAATGGCCCCATCCCCTATTCGCCCGACGGATTTCCGTACGTGGGCCCGGCATTTGGTCTGCCGAACTTCTTCCATTGTTGCGGATTCAGTTTTGGTATCTGCCAGGGCGGTGGTGCGGGGAAATCGATTGCCGAGTGGGTCATCGACGGTAAACCCGAGTGGGACTTGTGGGCACTGGATCCAAGACGCTATACCGAATACGCCAACCAACAGTACGTGATCGATCGCGCCGTTGAGTTGTATCAACATGAATATGCCATTCATTTCCCCGATGACGAGTGGCCCGCCGGTCGCCCTGCGCTGACCACCCCGGTTTACGACCGTCTCAAAGAACAGGGTGCTCAGTTTGGCGCGCGTGGCGGTTGGGAACGAGCCACCTGGTTTCCGCAAGCAGGCGACAACCCGGACAACGTAAAACCCTCTTTTCATCACAAAAGCTGGTTTGATCGCGTGGGTGACGAGTGTCGTCATGTCCGTGAAAAAGTGGGCTTGCTCGATTTGGGCGGATTCTCCAAATATCACATCAGTGGTGACGGCGCGGCGAGCTGGCTCGACACGTTAATCGCCGGCAACTTACCCAAAATTGGCCGACTCACGCTGTCTTATTTTTGTCAGCCAGATGGTGGGTTGTGGTCAGAAATGACAATCTCGCGCATTGATGAAAATGAGTTTTTCCTGATCACCGCAGCTGCCGCCAAATGGCATGATTTTCAGTGGCTTGAAGAGCATCGCACCAGCGACACCATTACGCTAACTGATGTGACCAACGATTACTGCACGCTGGTATTGGCTGGCCCCGAATCACGTAACGTGTTGCAGAAGCTCACCAACACTGACCTGTCCAATGCGGCTTTCCCGTGGCTCACGCATCAACTGATGCAAATCGGACAAGCCGAAGTCCGGGCGATGCGCGTGAATTACGTGGGCGAGTTGGGTTGGGAGTTACACGTAAACCCTGCCGATCAGCTAGCACTCTACGACGCCCTGATTGAGGCGGGCCAGGCATTTGAGATTCGAAATTTCGGTGCTTATGCCATGGAATCCATGCGACTTGAAAAATGTTATCGCGCGTGGAAAGCCGAGCTTGACCATGAATACTCACCGCTACGCTCAGGCCTGCACCGGTTCGTCAATTTAGAGAAACCCGACTTTATTGGTAAAGCCGCCCTGCAACAGGAACAGCGCGATGGCGCACCCGATGTTTTCGTACCGTTTGTACTCGAAGACGGCAGCGCAGATGCGATTTACGGTAGTACCGTCTACCTGGGTGATGAAGTGGTCGGTTATACAACGTCCGGAGGCTATGGCCACTGTGTCGAAAAGAGTATTGCGCTTGGCTATATTCGTACCGATCTGGCAGCGCCTGGCACTCAGGTGGAGATTAACGTCTTGGGTGAAAAACGTCGTGCCGAGGTGGTTGGCGAGCCCATTTTTGACCCTGAGAATAAAAAGCTGCGAGCATAATAGCGTTGTCGTCTGCGCACAGGCGCTGCGACAATGCCAGTGTCACCTGTGCACTGGTGACTGTGCACTGGTAACTGTGTACCGGTAACTGAGTACTGGTGACTTAGCACTGGCAACCGTAAATAGAGACTTCGCACTTGTGCTATTGCAGTGTTGGCGCTTAGCGCGGATCCGCTCCAGGGTCTTCGTATCGTGGTTTTGCCCTGTGTAACAAGGCCCTACCGACTGCGGTACCGGGAGGGGCTGGCGGTGTTAGCGTCCAGACAGTGATTCATCAGAAAAAGTCGTCACACAAAAAAGCTACTGTCACGAAAAGCGATACCAACTCAGCACAAAAAAAGGCCGGTTAATCAACCGGCCTTTTTTTGGGTTGGCTATTTTGGGTTGGCCGTTATGTGTCGGCCTGTTTGTGTCGAGGTGATGTTCAGCTTTGTGAGCGATTGCTGAACGATCTACACGATTTAACGTTTCGCGATCTTGACCACATTATCTTTGGTATCAATGCCCAGCTGTGTCAGGTAGTGACGGAAATCTGCACCGAGTTCATCGTGCACCATCGCAAATTCAACCTGCGCTTTCAGATAACCCAGTTTGCTGCCGCAGTCATATCGAACACCGTCGAAGTTATACGCCAGTACCCGCTCTTCTGTCAGCAATTCAGCAATGGCATCAGTCAGTTGAATTTCATTACCGGCACCACGCTCTGTGGCTTCGAGTAATTCAAAAATGCGTGGCGTTAAAATGTAACGACCGACAACAGCTGAGGTGCTGGGTGCATCCTTCACCGCGGGCTTTTCAACAATACCGGAGACCTCCATCAGGCCGGGCTTTACTTCGGTGCCGTCGACAATGCCATAACTGCTAACGTCTGCTTTCGGTACAGTCTCGGTGCCCAACACTGAGCAGTGTTGGTAATTAAACAGGTCTACCATCTGACTCAGGCACGGATTCTCTGGCGCACGAATCAGGTCGTCCGCCAAAATTACGGCGAAGGGTTCGTTATTGACCACAGGCTTGGCGCACAACACGGCATGACCAAGACCAAGGGCCTCAGACTGACGAATAAACACACAATTTACATGGTCCGGTAGGATGCCCCGAAGCACTTCAAGCATCTTGTGCTTGCCCTTGATTTCGAGCTCACGTTCCATTTCGTAGGCGGTATCAAAATGATCTTCAATAGATCGTTTATTACGACCGGTCACAAAAATAAGCGTATCAACACCCGCAGCCACAGCCTCTTCGGCAGCGTACTGAATGAGCGGCTTATCAACAACAGGCAGCATTTCTTTCGGATTTGCCTTCGTTGCCGGTAAAAATCTCGTTCCCATTCCCGCAACCGGAAATACCGCTTTTTTGATTTTTTTCATCATGACTCTCGAATTATCCTCAAATTTCCTGATCAATTCCCTGATAAACCAGCGAGGTGCCCATGTCACAACTCACTGATGGCTCCTGTAGATGACAGGTGCTATGGCCCTGACATCACTCTTTCAGCACGTTTCAAGCCAGCAACAGGTTCACCACACGCCTGCGACAGACCCTTTGGTGCTGATTCGGTCCTGCTGCGCTCTAACGCCGAATGTGGCCCCACCATGGGCCCCGACAATCCCGGGCCTCTGTCATAACCTATGCGGCTTTTTGTTTCTCGATAGCTGATCATCTGCATCGTAATCTATCCAATAGCCAATCAACCCCTGGCTAACGAGCGCTGGCGCAGATCAGAGAGTCAGGAAATACTGCGACGAGCTGACAGACTCTTCAATGACACGCCAATAAACGCTACACTATCGCTCAGTAACCGGATCACCGTACCCCGTATTTGAGGACGAGCACCAATGACCTTTGTTGTCACCGAAAACTGCATCAAATGTAAATACACCGATTGCGTAGAAGTTTGCCCTGTAGATTGTTTCCACGAGGGTCCCAACTTTTTGGTGATCGATCCCGAGGAGTGCATTGATTGCTCACTGTGTGAACCTGAATGCCCGATCAATGCTATCTATGCCGAAGAGGATCTGCCTGAAGATCAGAATCAGTACCTCAAGCTCAACGAAGAACTCTCCGCCATCTGGCCTGTTATTACGCTGCAGCAAGACCCTCCAGCCGATGCCGATGACTGGAAAGATGTCACTGGTAAGCTGCAGTACCTCGAACGCTGACGCCAGCGCTTTACAAGCAGCGGCTCAATAATAGCCGACACCTGAATTACTACCCGCTGATCGTGCCGCTAGCTGCGGCCCCCGACACGGCCCTGAATCACCCTTCCCTGTTTGTTTCTATAGACCTGTTTCTATCGACCTGTCTCCACAGAGCTGTACTTTTGGCCCTGTAGTTCTGGCCCTGTGCTTCGGGCTTGTCTCCAAAGGCCATCACCAACGGGGTCATGACCCGTAAGGTCATGGGGTACAACACGTTCACTTAACCAATAAAAAGCATAGGTTGCCGGCCTCAATTTACAAGGCACACTTGCCTCCCAAAACGACAACCGATCAGGTGATGTTTGCGCTGCAAACACCAACGCTCAATGGTGTAATTATATTTAAGGTTGTGTCGGCCATTACTTCTGGCCGCTCAATCAACGCGTTGGATATTACCGCGGTTTATTTTTCTGCCAGGCTATACCGATAAGCTCGACATGCCCCTGCTAAGCGTCAGCCACCAGCGCCAAACCGGCATAACAACTCGTAAGCAATAGTGTCGGCACACGCCGCCAAATGCTCTACCGGTGCTTCTGTGCCAACTATAACAACTTCACTACCAACCGTAGCGTTTGTGCCACAAAGGTTTACGATAATTGAGTCCATTGACGTGCGACCCAAGACGGGTACCTGCTGGCCATTAACCCACACTACCGCACCGTCAGCCGTTCGGGGATAACCGTCCCTGTACCCTATCGCAACCACACCCACTGTCATCGGTGTCGGGCAGCGGTAAGTTTGTCCATAACCAATGCCATCACTGCGCTGCAACGATTTGCGTGCGATCAACGGTGCGGTGACTCGCATTGCAGCACGTAACGGTATAGACGCTCCTGTACCCGGAGCGCTGACCAAAGGGTTAGCCCCATAGAGCATAATGCCCGGACGAACCCGGTCGAAAGTGGTTTGTGGCCACGCAAGTATTGCTGCTGAATTGGCGAGACTTGCGCTCAAAGGTGCCTGCCGCGCCACCAACGTTTTAAAGAGCGTTATCTGTGCGTTCGTGTGCCGGTTGTTGGGCACATCAGCGCAGGCCAGATGACTCATCATACCCTGCACACGGATATCGGAGCACTTAGCCAGACGTTGTATTACGGTGGGTATCTCGTCAGCTGCAAACCCAAGTCGCCCCATTCCTGTGTCAACCTTGACCCACACCTCAAGCGCATGTTGCCCTCGATACGATTCCAAATGCCGGCACTGTGAAGGGTCATGCACGACACTTGTTATCGAGCGTTCGGCAAGGCACTTGAGCTCTGCAGCATCCATAGCCCCTTGCAACACCAGTATTGATTGCGTGACGCCATGATCCCGAAGTTCGTGCGCCTCCTCAGGCGTCGCCACACAAAAACCGTCTTTTGGAGACATAACCGACTGCAGTGCCAGCGCCGTGTTAGTGGCACCGTGGCCATAGGCATCCGCTTTTACTGCGCAGAAGACCTCTGCGCCATTGACCCGAGATTTGACGAGCTTAAAATTATCGACAATCGCTGTCGAATCGACAGAGACGGTAGCCCTGCGAGTCATCACGGTAGGTGGACCACTACAACGGGATCAAAAGGAATCGTCAGAACCGCCGAAGCCACCACCGGCGGCATAGACCTCAGGCGTATAGTTTTCAAAGCGCGTGTATTGCCCCAAGAAG
This sequence comes from uncultured Granulosicoccaceae bacterium, assembly GCA_937923745.1. Taxonomy (GTDB): domain Bacteria; phylum Pseudomonadota; class Gammaproteobacteria; order Granulosicoccales; family Granulosicoccaceae; genus CALDUO01. The sequence goes on along the minus strand of CALDUO010000217.1, from coordinate 16,209 downwards.
GTAAGCGGCACCATACCGATGGGACCGTTGCGCTGTTTCCTGATCAGCACTTCGGCCTTACCGTGACTGTCGGGGTTATCAGGGTTATACACTTCGTCGCGGTATATAAAAATGATGACGTCGGCGTCCTGCTCTATCGCACCCGACTCACGTAAATCAGACATGACCGGACGTTTGTCAGGCCGCTGCTCAAGACTGCGGTTTAGCTGAGACAATGCAATAACCGGCACCTCAAGCTCTTTCGCCAAGGCTTTCAGTGATCGTGATATTTCTGAAATCTCGGTGGCGCGGTTTTCACCGGAACTCGCCAGCCGCATGAGCTGGAGGTAATCAATAACGATCAGGCTTAGACCATGTTCGCGTTTCAGACGTCGGCATCGTGCCCGTAAATCGGTTGGTGTCATTGCTGGCGTGTCGTCAATATACACATTACGTTTCTCGTTGAGCAATGTGATTGCCGAGGTGATGCGAGGCCAGTCCTGCTCAGTGAGTTTACCGGTTCGCAGATTTTGAAGCTCCACTCGCCCAAGCGATGAAATCATACGCATGGCCAGCTGGTCAGCAGGCATTTCCATACTGAACACGGCGACCGGGGCATCTGCCGTCAACGCCGCGTGTTCTGCAAGATTCATGGAGAACGCCGTTTTACCCATAGACGGGCGACCGGCGATAATAATAAGGTCAGAGGGCTGAAATCCACTGGTTTTCTCGTCTAGCTCGGTAAAGCCCGTCGACAGACCAGTGATCGACTCACCGCTTTCAAACAGATGGGTGATGCGGTCTAACGAACGGGTCAGCACTGAGTTAATGTTTTGGAATCCGCCTGACGCTTTCGCACGCTGATCCGCAATGGAGAATACCCTGGCCTCGGCCTGATCGAGCAGTTCTCCACTTTTGCGCCCTTCGGTGTGAAACGCAGAGTCAGCGATTTCATTGCTGACACTGATCAATTGCCGCAACACCGAGCGTTCGCGCACGATCTCGGCATACGCCTGAATATTGGCAGCACTGGGCGTCTCCTGCGCCAGAGCACCAATGTAATGAATGCCGCCCGCCTCTTCCAGCACATCGTTTTGCTGCAGCCAATCAGTCACAGTCACCACATCAACCGGTTCATTAACACCGAGAATACTGACCGCCGCTCTGAAGATAAGACGATGGTTGTACTGATAAAAATCGACTTCACCCACCAACTCCAGCACACGTTCATGGGATTCTTGCGACAACATTAAACCACCGAGCACGGCCTGCTCCGCCTCAATGGAATGCGGTGGCACACGCGCCGCCGCCAGCCGCGACTCCAGTGATGAATCCGCACCAGCCGAATTGCCTCGATCTGACGATTGGCGAGGTGAAGAGGAATCGAAGAATGTATCTACCATGTATACCTGACTGTATGTCGCTGGCGCGGCAGGCGCGTCATTGTGGTGGGTATATGCACCATCACAGACGCGCCGACCAGTTCAGCAGCACTACCTGTTCGTTTGGGGGAGCAGTATAACGCGCTTGACCACTCTACAGTCTGGCAACCCCCACAGAATTTTCGAGCCTGTTCGTCAATGCCGGTCACCGCGCGTTCTGTACTTTGGCTCCCAAACCTACACCAGCCCCATGACCAGAATCATTACCTGAACTGGTACCGGAATCAATGCTCGGTGCCAGCTTTTCGCCTGGGAGCAGGATCGACAGCTCTGAGGCTAACCTTGAGGTGGACGCAGGGGGTCAATTACAGGGAGAGAACTATCGAGGGTGCATTGCAGGGTCTGTTCACGGCATTGCAGGTTTGGGTGAGGTAGATCGGGCGCTGATGTCGGCTGCCGGCCTGTCTGTTGATGCGTTGCAACCGGTGGTTTTTTCGTGCTGCAGGTGACGGCATTCTCGTCACAGCCCGTGGCATCGCCTTCGCTGGCTGATGCCGACCGCTACTGGCGCTTCCTGTTTTGACGAGACCGACCCTGACCACTCAAGCCCTAAAACTAAGGCCTTGAAAATCAGGGTCATAAAGCAGGCCTCATAAATCAGCTCTCATAACCCAAGCCTAATAGCCCATGGTTAGTAACCCAAGCCTGATAGCCCAAGCCTGATAGCCCAAGCCTAACAGCCCAAGCCTAACAGCCAAGGCCTGACAGCTCATTCGTTCAACAATTGGCGGGGATTACCCCGGTTACACACTGTCGCAAAAAGCCTGCAGTCGGGCACTTAAACTGACATACCTTCCTCAATTGACTCCCCGCGGGTGGCTGCCAAGTGAGCGCTACCAAGGTGGTCGCTGTAGCCTGAGCTGATCCGTCATCTTGCTCGCAGCTTTGGCAGCGGATTTTCACCATTTTGTCCGCTGCACGTTCGTGCTTGGCCTTTGCGATTACCAGAGTGATTACCAGAGCAATCACCAGAGCGATTACCAGAGCAATTACCGGGACAGTTACCAGAGCAAGCGCCAGATTTTACCCAACGGACAAAAGTCCATCAGGTGACTAAACGCGTTACTCGTCGTCGGCAACCACGTTAATGACTACAACGACATCCACATCACTGTGCAGGTGAAGGGTGATTTCGTGCTCACCCACATTACGCAATGGGCCTTCAGGTAATCTGATTTCTTTCTTCTCGACAGCGCTGCCAGCAGCATTGATGGTGTCGCGAATTTCATCAGTTCCCACCGAACCAAATAACTTGCCTTCGGTACCAGCGCGAGACGCCACCGTGAATGATTTGCCTTCCAGCTCATTCTTGCGTGCCTGAGCAGATTCGAGTGCTTCTTTTTGCAACTGTTCGAGCTCTGCACGCCGCTGATTAAACGCTTCAATATTGGCTTCGGTGGCCTGCTCTGCTTTGGCCTGTGGCAGCAAAAAGTTGCGTGCAAAACCAGCCTTAACGTCAACCAAATCACCAAGGTTGCCGAGGTTATCAATCTTTTCGAGTAATATGACTTGCATAAATAAATTCCGTTGTTCGTGTGTAAATGCGCAAGCGTTTATACGCTTACTGCTTGCCTTTCTGGCGAATGTTTAACCAGTTATCGGCAAGCCCCAACGCTGCAAGCAGCGCCATGGTATGAATGAACATCATCAGCACATAGATACCGACCAGCCAGCCCTGACTCATTGACCGGGATTTGACCAGGCTATGAATCACCGCCAGGCCCTGAAACATAAACACCGCAACCAACACCATCGTAACCGCGAGTAGCAACGCGTTCGATTCGAGCATGTTCGACCTTGCCATGAGCATACTCAAAAGCGTTACACCCAAGGCCACGGCGGCGGCAGGCTTTCCGAACTCCAGCGCATGGAATTCGAGTTGGAAACCGCCCGGGTTGTAGAGTCGTGCCTGCCAAAACCGCGCTAACAAAAGACTCAGTGATGCCAACCAAAACAGTGATACGGCCATGGTACCGGTCAGGCTGCGGGCGAGAACGCTCACAAACTCTGACAGTTTTTCGCCGGCGACCAAATCGGTGCCATCCGGGTTTTTAAATGCGCCGGCGTTGACCATGTCTTCGGACCACTGACCAAGCCTCGCTTCCCAAAAAGTGGTCGGGTCGCCCATGAAAACAAAGACCAGTAACACGCCTGCAATCGCAAGCCCTGCCAGCACCAACAGCGCCAGCTCCAGCTGGATATATCGTCTGAGGACCACCGCGCCAACGGTCGCCGGCAACCAAAACGTCACCACCAGCAGCAATGCCTGCAACGCACCGCCACCCATCATCAGCGACGCAACAGTCAGCATAATGATGCCAGCTGCGGTCACCTGCAAACCTGCTCGCTCTCCTTGCCTGAGGAATGTCAGCGTCACAATAGCGCAACTGGCTATCATGGCAAGAAAGGACAGTACCGCACCGGCCGCGCCCAATAGAACGGCCGCAAACAACCCAAACAATAACAGGGCGGATGCAACACTGGCGGCAGTTACCTGCCCGCGCATGGCGAATCTGGCAATTCCGAGCATCAACAGTCCTCTTGACTACTCGACACCGCTAACGAAACGCTAGATGTTCAGTGCCGAGAAACCGCGCCCATAACGGGGAGCGGTCTGTCGTGTGATCTCGCTAGTGCTGATCGGTGTAAGGCAACAGCGCAAGGTATCGGGCCCGCTTGATCGCACGCGACAGCTGGCGCTGATATCGGGCTTTGGTGCCAGTGATTCTGCAGGGCACAATCTTGCCTGTCTCGGAGATGAACCCCTTCAGCAGCTCAACATCTTTGTAATCGATATCAGTGATGCCTTCTGCGGTGAAACGGCAATACTTTCTTCTTCGGTAAAATCGTGACATGTTGCTCTCCCGTTACTCAGCGACGTCTTCGGATACGGCTTCGGCCTCTGCCTCACCATCAGCGCTTTCACCCTCGTCGGATGTTGACGCAGCTTTCGCTGGTTCGTCCTTCTTGATCAGGGGCGACATATCGGTGATTGCTGCTGATCGTTTAATGACCATGTGGCGAATGACAGCGTCGTTGAATTTGAATGCGCTGACGAGATCGTCGAGCGTTTCTTGACCGCACTCGATGTTCATGAGCGTGTAGTGGGCTTTGTAGATTTTGTTGATCGGGTAAGCGAGTTGACGACGGCCCCAGTCTTCCTGGCGGTGAATAACGCCTTCGGCGTTTTCAATAATGCCGCGGTATCTTTCAACCATTGCGGGTACCTGTTCACTCTGGTCAGGGTGGACCAGAAACACGATTTCATAGTGTCTCATTCGAGCTCCCTATGGGGTGAGCCTGCCGGGTATCAACCGGAGAGGCAAGGAGTGGTGTATTTAGCCGGGCAAGTATAGCGTTATCTATGCTCCCAGGCAATCAATTGCGCGCTCAGCGGTACAAGCGCGACCTGAGAGACCGCTCAGGTCACGGTCAGGCGTTGCCGACAGGCCTCGAACAACGAGACGCCGGCAGCCACTGACACATTCAGGCTGCTGACTTGCCCTGCCATCGGGATACTGTAGAGCTCGTCACAGGCCTTTCGGGTACCGTCCCGAAGTCCGCCACCCTCTGCACCCAACACCAGCGCAACGGATCCGGACAGATCTTTTTGGTACAGCGCGTCCGTGGCCTCACCCGCCGCCCCGTAGACCCAAATGTCCATGGAACGAAGCTGGCCTAAGGTGCGACTCAAATTGGTGACCTGATAAAACGGTACGGATGCGGTGGCACCAGCTGCGACCTTGGTGACAACCGGCGTGATTCCGACCGCATTTTTTTTGGGCGCAACGACCGCGTCTGCACCTGAGGCATCGGCAGTTCTGAGACACGCACCGAGATTGTGCGGATCCTGGATGCCATCGAGTACCAGGATCAGTAACGGACCCTCTTTCGATTTCAAATCAGTGATCAGCGAATGCTCGTCTCTTTCAACTGAGGCATTGTGTTCGGCGATGATTGACTGATGCTGTTCATGACCGCACCGTTCGGTTAATTCATCTGAACTACACCCGACAGCCTCTACACCCTGATTTCGGGCAAGTCGAAGCAGCTGCTCCATTCGACGGTCGTGCCGTTTTCGGTTGTACAGCACCCGAACCACCGACCTCGGGTGATACCGGACCACCGCCTCGACGGCATGTGGTCCAACGGCAATATCGCTTGAGGCCATTGATATCAGACTCGTTTTTTACGTTTGCGTTTGGAATCGGCCTTGGCTTTCAGCTTTCGATCCGCTTTTTGTCGCGCCTTTCGTTCCGCAAGCTTTTTAGCGGCTTTTTTACTGAGCTTCTTTTTACCGGCAACTTTTTTGGCTGTGTTGTGACCGGACTTTGCCTTGGTTTTGTCGTCAGTGGTTTTACGCTCGGCGGTTTGATTGGCAGACGTCTTCTTCGACTGCGTTTTTTTGGCTGCTGTCTTTTTGGCTGCTGTCTTTGCTGCGTGTGTTTTCCTGTGTTGAGTTTTCTTGCCCTGACCCGCCTGCGCTTGCTTTTTACGGCTTTGCGTCTTTTTGCCGTCAGCATTCGCACCGGCCTTGTTGGCGGTTCGCTTTTTATGACCCACCCGCCCTTTTCTGGATGCAGGTGCAGATTGGTCACGGGAGATCAAACGAAAATCAATTTTACGATCTTCAAGATTAACCGCAGCCACCTCGACCACTAACGCATCACCGAGCTGATAACGCTCGCCGGTTCGCTCGCCGGTTAGCGTAAAAGAAGCTTGATCAAACTGATAATAGTCTTTGTCGAGACTGGTGATATGCACTAACCCTTCAACAAATACATCATTAAGCTGCACAAACAAACCGAAGGAGGTCACTGTCGAGACGACACCGTTGAACTGCTCGCCCACGTGGTCCTGCATGTACTCACACTTTAACCAATTAACCACATCGCGGGTGGCCTCATCAGCGCGACGCTCTGCCATCGAACACTGCTCGCCCAGCTCAACCATCGCATCACGTGAGTACCGGTAGTTGCTGATTTTACCCTTGTCGATGATATGACCGATGGCACGGTGCACCAGCAAATCAGGATAGCGGCGAATCGGCGAGGTAAAGTGTGCGTAATGCGATAGCGCCAGACCAAAGTGACCATCGTTGGCGGGTTGATAGACAGCCTGTTGCATCGATCTGAGCATCACCGTCTGTATGACATTAGCGTCCGGTCGCTCGGCTATCGCTCTTGAGAGCACAGCGTAATCGTGTGCTGTTGGTGTACTGCCACCTGACAAAGAAAGGTGATGCAACGCCAGAAAAGAACGCAAATCATCAACACGGTCTGCCTTTGGCGTGCCATGCACACGGTACAACGCCGGCATTTTTTTCTTGTCGAGGTGACGGGCGGCTGCAATGTTCGCGAGGATCATGCATTCTTCGATCATTTTGTGCGCATCGTTTCTGACCACGGGCACGATATCGCGGATTTTTTGACTCTCGTCGAACAGCATACGTGTCTCGACAGTATCAAACTCAATCGCGCCTCGTTGTTGGCGAACACCCTGTAGCAATTGATACAACGTGTGCAGGTTGTCGAGATGCGACACAAGTGTCGCGTGTTGGGTACGTAACGTATCGTCACGGTCTACAACCATCGCGGCCACTTCCGCATACGTTAGTCGGGCATGCGAGCGCATCACAGCCCGATAGAAACGGGTGCGTTTTATCTCACCGGATTCGGTCAGTGTCATTTCGCACAACATACATAACCTGTCGACATTCGGGTTAAGTGAACACAACCCGTTCGACAACACCTCTGGCAACATCGGCACCACACGCGACGGAAAGTACACCGACGTACCCCGTTTCAGCGCTTCGTCATCAAGCTCGGTGCCGGGTTTTACGTAATGGGAGACATCGGCAATAGCAACGTAAAGCCGCCAGCCATCTGCTTTGGGTTCAGCATAAACCGCATCATCAAAATCACGGGCATCCGCACCATCAATAGTGACCAGCGGTAGCTGCCGAATATCGCGTCGGCCTTCGGTATCAGCGTCGCTGACAGTCGGTGAGATGTCGCGCACCGCGGTTTCCACCGACTCGGGCCAATGAAACGGAATATCATAACTGGCAATGGCCACGTCGGTTTCCATACCGGGCTTTAAATGCTGACCGAGCACTTCGGTAATACGACCCACTGGCGGATGCCGCCGGGTAGGTTGCTCGACAATCTCAGCGATAACCATGTCACCCGGTTTCGCGTTGCCACGACCGGGTGCCGGAATCAGCAGCGGCTGATGAATTCTTTTGTTGTCAGGCTCAACAATGTAGACGCCACGCTCTTCTTCATAACGTCCGACCAGTTGACTGTTGGCGCGCTCAAGCACATCAACAATACGTCCTTCCTGGCGTCCGCGCCGGTCGAGTCCGGTGATATTTACCACGGCCCGGTCGCCGTGCAGCACCTGACGCATTTGTTTGCCGTTGAGGTAGATATCCTGATCACCGACATCCGGGGTCAGGAAACCAAAACCATCGGGATGGGCAATGATGCGTCCGACCACGAGGTCTGCTGCATCGACAGGCACATGCCCGCCTTTTCGGTTGCGGACAATCTGCCCGTCTCGGATCATGGCACCGAGACGACGGCGTATGCCCTCTTCCTGGTCACTGTTCTCAGCAATGCCAAGGCGTTCGACCAGCTGTGCAAAATCCAGCGGAGAGCCTGCCTCCATCAATACCGTGGTAATGAATTTTCGGCTGGGAACGGGGTTATCGTATTTTTGGGCCTCACTGGCCCGATCAGGATCGACGGTTGTCGATTTTTGATTTTTCGAAGAGCGTTTTTTGCCCGTCGGTTGTTTGTTTTTATCTGGTGTTTTACTCATAAATTGTTTCTTTGGTGGCCGCCGCCTGCGTTTAGTCTTGAGGTTACGACCGGGTTTTCTTCGAATAAACCCACACTACGTGTGGATCTGGAATTGACAAGAGAATCTACAATAGGTACATTGCGCGGCTCAGGTTATTCACCTGACCGACAACCTTTGCCGAGGTGGCGGAATTGGTAGACGCGCTAGCTTCAGGTGCTAGTGAGCATTAGCTCGTGGAGGTTCAAGTCCTCTTCTCGGCACCATCATACTCTCTCCCGACGTACGTGGCACCTTTTACCGCGGCACGCCTTGTATCAACACCGCAAATCCTATAACGGCGAGTTCGGTAGGGCTGTTTCCGCGCGGTGCCAGGCAACCCAAGTCACTGCATAATCCCCGCCATACATCTGGCCATACATCCGGGCGCTGGTCTGGCCATACATCCGGGCGCTGGTCTGGTCACACATCCGGCCGTTAGTCTGGCAGCAAGTCTGGCCCCGTTGGCAGAGTGATACGGTGTAAGCCACTGGGTGATGACTGATCGGGAAGACGACAGAATGAGCCAAGTGCACCCGGATAGCTGATCATGGTAGAGCACAGCCAGTCTGCAGCGACAGACTCTGGTCTCAAAGACGCTGCGATTAGCCAGCGTAACGGGTTTGCCTGAGCGAAGGGATCACCCTTTGGGCGTAACGTTAAGTCGTAAGATGTGTCCGTGGTCTCTGAACGTTATCTCTGAACATTATCTCTGAACGTAACTGATGAGCATTAAGGGCGGAGCCGCCGGAATGATGCGCTATTGCTCAGCCTTCTTGCAACACTATTTGTTTCCAGATCGCAGTATCGTCAATCACTGTGCTCTCAAAACGTAGCCCCCAAGGCCCGAACTCAGCGTGGCTAATACCCAATACAAAAACCTCGGCGCCGGTAGGCTGGCCAAACGCTCCCCATCCATCATGTTTGCCGTGCAACGACCAACGAATGGCCGCTCGATTTGGCAATCCATCATCACTACAGCCCATGACGTGGTGAATCGTGAAGGTCGCCGACGGCAACGCCGCCCGCAGACCCATCCAAAATGTATCGGCGGGCGCATGCCCAATATCGTCGATCCCACCGGGCAGTTCGAGGTAACAGGCACGGTCATATTCTTTGGGTATAGCCGCCATGTCCGCTTGCATGATCCTGTTCAGGATATCGGCATAGCGCTGCCCCGCCTCGTGATCGTTACCGGCGCTGGTGTACGGACCCGGCTGATCGTTGGCCGGGGTATACGGTTTTACGCAATGTTCCGGACCGCCCTCGCGATCAATCAGGTCACGAGCAAATGTTTGAGCGTCCCAACCCATCTGCCGCACGATAGCGCCCTGATCACGAATGAGCCACTCGTCATCAATCACGTTAGCCCGCGCTGCACAGTCGGCAATGATCCGATAGCGCAAGGCGACCCCGGTCGCTTGTCCATACATACCTGATCCGGTATGCGTTGCCGTCGATACGATACGGTGCGAGGACAACAGGGAACCATCAGCGTTCTGACACCAGATAACATCGCGACCCAATAACTGACGGTCAGGAAACTCAGCCAGTGTCGCCATCGTGGCACCGATAACGCCAGTATTTCCAACCACAACAGAGCCCGGAGAGCGCACAACAATATCGTTGGCATAGTAGTGATGGAGCGTATGAATGTTACGCTCCTCCCAAATCTCACGGGTGATACCGATGATGTAATCAGGAAAGTCTTTCCACTTGGGATCAAAGCCTGTCAGCGCCATGAAATTCGATTCCGGTTGTCTGTGTTAGGGCCAGTTGTTCGTCTTGGCCATGTATTGCTCTTACCACATGTATTGCTCTTAACCACATGTATTGGTCTTAACCCATAGGTGCCTCGGGCGATTATCTTGGGCGGTTGTCCCGTCACGCTGTCCCGGGTAGCTGTCCCGGGTAGCAATAATTGTAATGAGCCACTGATGGCTTTTGCCCACTGGTTGTTTTTGGCCACTGGTTGTTTTTGGCCAGTACGTACGTTGAAGTCAGTTGTTGCAGATGCGTCAGTGGTCTTTGACTGCGCAGTGCGAAGACTCTATCCGCCAGACGTTGACATAGATTGCATTCGTATTCAAGCTGCAACGCATCTCTTAACTTACACCGTGCCAGTTTGATCTCATGAGTCTTCAAGCCCAGAAACAGGTCGTCAGGCGTTATCAGCATGACCTCAACCAAGTGTTGTCCACGACTGCTTCAACGGCCGATGGTCTTCATGAGGTACTGACGCAACACACAACTGATACCTTTCACTGGCGCGGCATGCACCCGTTTTATGAACAAACGACAGCGGCGTCCGTGGTCAATGAATTTTGGTGGCCACTGAGCCAAGCGTTTAGTGCCCTTCAACGACGCGAAGATATCTTTCTGGCAGGACTCAACGATGTCGACGACGGTGCGAGTCAGTGGGTGTGCAGTATGGGGCACTTTGTCGGTCTGTTTGATAACCCGTGGCTGGGGATACCGCCCACGCATAAAATGGCGTTTCTGCGTTATGCAGAATTTTGTCGTATTGAGGACGGCGCTATCAGCGAGTCTGCTTTTTTCTGCGACATTATTGATGTCATGCACCAGGCAGGCTGGTCACCGTTACCGGCACAAACCGGCGCATCGATTGTCTGCCCTGGACCTGCGACCCATGATGGGCTGCTCTTCGATCCCCAGGCGGCAGAAACCGGCACTGCAACCATGGCGCTGGTCAATCGTATGGTGGCTGATCTGTCAGCATTAAACTTGAGCGGGGATGATCGGTGTCCGCCCGAGGTACTCGAACGAAGCTGGCACAATGATATGGTCTGGTACGGGCCTGCCGGTATCGGTACAACCTATACCATCCGTCGTTATCAACACCAGCACCAGTACCCGTTTCGCGAAGGGTTAAAAGACAAGGTGTTTAATGGCCACGTCGCACGCTTTGCAGAAGGAAATTACGCCTGTTTTTTTGGGTGGGCCAATTTGACGAATAAAGCCAATGGTGGCTTTCTCGGGCTCACCGCCAACGAAACCCCTGCTGACATGCGTGTGGTCGATGTGTATCGGCGCGACGGCGACAAGCTTGCAGAAAACTGGGTGATCATTGATCTGCTGCATTACCTGTCAATGCAAGGTCTCGATGTGCTAAAGCGTATGCAAACCATTCACAGCCACTGAGAGTTTTGCAGATCGCTGTTATCTGCAGTGTTGCATCAAACGCGGGGCCTAAAGCGAATTCGATGTGCCGGTTACTCTATTAACCGGCTGTCATTTCATTCAACAATATGCATACAACCAGGCCGCGACAGGTGACATCAGACTATGTTTTGTCGGATCACTTCTTTGAACAGTGCTTGCTTGTCCAGCGTCTTTTTACAACCGGTGTTTTGCTCGTTCATTTGTTATGCGCCGAACGGGTCCTGCACAATAACATTCTGGTTTCGCTCTGGCCCGGTTGAAATAATATGAACAGGTGCACCCACCAACGCTTCGATGCGCTTGACGTAGTTAATGGCAGCTTCCGGCAAGTTTTTGAGATCAGTCACGCCTTCGGTCGACTCATGCCAACCGGGCATATCTTCATACACTGGCTCACACAACGCTAACGCCTCGGCACCTGTCGGTGGTGATTGAATCACGTCTCCGTTGTATCGGTAGCCGGTACAAATACGCACGGTATCGAGTCCGTCCATAACATCAAGCTTGGTCAGGCAGATGCCGGTCACACCGTTGATCAACACGGTTCTGCGTGTGGCCACTGCATCAAACCAACCACAGCGTCGTGCACGCCCGGTGGTTGCACCGAACTCGTGTCCACGATCACCCAACTGTTCGCCAATACCATCGAAGAGTTCAGTCGGAAAGGGGCCTGCACCAACACGCGTGGTGTAGGCCTTGGTTATGCCCAACACATAATCAATGGTCGAGGGTCCGCACCCACTGCCACAGCTTGCAGCACCCGATACCGTGTTGGACGAGGTAACAAACGGATAGGTGCCGTGGTCGACATCAAGCAGTGTGCCTTGCGCACCTTCGAACAGTAACCGGTTGCCTGCCTTGCACTCGCTATCAATCAGTTCGGGAATATCGGCAATCATGGCAACCAGATCCGGCGCATAGGATTTGACGGCGTCCATCACTGTTTCGAGGTCTATGGTGGGTGCATCGTAGTAATGCTCCAACATAAAATTGTGGTACGCAAGAATACCGGTTGCACGTGCCCTGAAGCTGTCGAGATTTGTCAGGTCTTGCACCCGCACCGTTCGGCGTGCAATTTTGTCTTCGTACGCTGGGCCTATGCCGCGTCCGGTCGTGCCAATGGCATCGCCTCCTGCTGCTTTCTCCCGCGCCTGGTCCAACGCAATATGCCACGGCATAATCAACGGACAGGCAGCGCTGATGGCAAGACGCTCACGCACCGGTACGCCCGATGATTCGAGCATTGTAATTTCTTCGAACAGCGCTTCGGGGGATAACACCACCCCGTTACCAATGGCGCAAGTCACGTTTTCACGCAAAACACCCGACGGTACAAGATGAAGCACAGTCTTTTGATCGCCAATAACCAGCGTATGGCCAGCATTGTGCCCACCTTGAAACCGCACAACCAATGATGCCCGCTCGGTCAGTAGGTCAACGATTTTACCTTTTCCCTCATCACCCCATTGAGTGCCAAGGACCACAATATTTTTTGCCATTAAACTGATTCCACAACCCATTGGTTTTGCCGGTTCACAAGCTGTCCTGTACAACCGGTAGACGCAGGAGTTAACCCTGACCCGGGTAGCTGCGCCACTACTCGAATATTCTGTTTGCGTAAATCAGCCATCGCCTCACTCGCACCGGGTGCTGTTGGCGTCTCGACAAAAATGCTCTGCTGAAGCTCGGCGGGTGACTCGTCTGCCTGCAGTTTTGCCAACTGTTTAAGATCGGCGCTGTAACCGGTGGCTGCACGGGCCTGTCCAAACGCCGCACCGATATCATCGTAACGGCCACCGCGCGCAAGCTCCTCGCTTGCACCATCCGCATAAGCAGCAAACAAAACCCCCGTATGATAGCTGTAACCCCGAAGCTCAGCCAGATCAAAATGCAGGTTTATCATCGACGAACGTTGATGCAGTGCCGCATGAATGTCCTGCAGTGTGTCGAGGCAATCGGTAACCGCGGTTCCGGCGTCGCCAAGTACCTCGCGCGCGTGTGCCAACATCGTCACATCACCGTTTAGCTCGGGCAGTGCTTCGAGCATGACTCGGCTCTGTGTCGTGATGCCCCATGAAGCCAACAGGTCAGTGATTTCGGGCATACTTTTGCGTTGCAGCGCATTAAATAACTTCGCCTCCGCGTCTTCTGCCAACCCGGCGTACTGCACCAACGCGCGATACACGCCGACATGCCCAAGATCGAGTGTTAACTCAGGGATCTTTACAAGGTCGAGTGTATCGAGCATGAGGTGAATGATTTCAAGATCACTCTCGATACCTTTGTGACCATACAGTTCTGCGCCAAACTGCAACGGTGTGCGAGTGCCACCTGCTTGTTCCGGCTTGGTTCTGAGTACCGTGCCCAGATAAAATAACCGGTTAATCGTCTCACCATCGAGGCGATGCCCGTCAATGCGTGCCACCTGCGGTGTCATATCAGCCCGCACGCCCATCGTACGACCACTGAGCTGATCCACCAGTTTGAAGGTTTGCAGGTCCAGGAACTCACCGGAGCCTGTCAGCAACGAATCGAGAAACTCGATCATGGGCGGCATGACAAGGTCAAAGCCGTACGAAAAATGCAGATCGGTTATCGCACGCCTGAGATGCTCCAGGCGCTTCGCCGACTCGGGCAGAATTTCCTCCACGCCGTCAGGCAGGCGCCAGCGCTGTAGATCGGATGTTACGGTTATCATTGAAAAGGATACCAGTGGTTCGAGGATAGTCATCGGGGGTAGCAAACCCAACCGGGGATAGCAAACCCAACGCCTGTCTCAGATAAGCAGCAGGCAGCGACTGCCGGTTCGCACTGCCCTAAAATTAAGACAAAGTCGATAAGACCAAGTCGATAAGACTAAATCAAGTCACAAAATACTGACTGGCACACCAACAGCGCTGCCTATCAGCAATGCCCGGCCACGACGACAGTCCCGCGACAACACATTCAATGTGTTAAACCCCGGCATACAGGCTCGGAGAACACGCACAAAACAAAGGTGCGAGACGGAAACAGTTGGCAACTGTCGGCGGGCCGCAAGTGCACGGCATCGGTGGAATGGCCCTATTATCGATGAATCAGCGGACGACGTAAAGTAACAGCGCACCGGCGACCATCATACCCAGCGCGACATTCCTGAGTACCTGATCTGGCATACCAAGCAACTGCTGGAGGTAACGACGAAATGTAGCGGGACTGATAAACGGCATCAGACCCTCAAGTACCAGCACCAGAGCCACCGCCGTGAGTATCTCAGTGATCACAACTGTGTCGCACGACGCCAGTGACGAATGGGAGCAATGGCGGCGTTTGCATAACCCTTAGATAGAGTTGAGCGATGCATAAATAAACGTTGCCCTAGTGAGCTTGGCACTGGTGATGTTGGCGCTGGCAGAATTAGCTCTGGCAGAATTAGCACTGGCAGGATTGGCATTGGAGAGAGTAAAAAGGACATCGGATGAACACAGCAAACCCCGGGGACACGACCTGAACCAATGAACACCTGACGCAGCACGTTACTGAAACCAAGTATGAAAGCCAGTCAAGACGACAAGTCGAGTCGACCAGTCGAGTTGACCAGTCAAGTCGACCAGTCAAACATTAAGTCAATTGAACACTGCGCGCCTACGCTATGAGCCGCTGACACAGTGCAACCTGAGCCAGCGACTAGCGTTCCAGCGACCTCCGTTCAGAGACTACTGCGCGTCTGTGGACGGACCACCTGACCCTGAAAAGTACTTAAAGAATTCGCTGTCAGGGTTTAGCAGCATCACATCACGGCTGCTCCCAAATGCAGTTCGGTAAGCATTTAAGCTGCGATACAGACTGAAAAACTCTGGGTCAGCTGAGTAAGCCTCTGCATAGATTCGGGCAGATTCCGCATCACCCAAACCACGCGTTTGCTCCGCCGTGCTGTAAGCTGTTGCCAATGTCTCGGCTCTGACACGGTCGGCTTCCGCTCTGACCTTACGGGACTGTTCCTGACCCTCAGATCGTATCTCGGCAGCAATTTTTGCTCGCTCTTTCTCCATTCGCTGGTAGACAGATTCTCTAACATCCTCAGGCAGCTCAACTTTTTTCACCCGCACATCCACGACACGAATACCAAGCTCTGTGGTTTTGGCGTTGGTGTTTTCACTGATTTCAGACATCAAAATAGCCCGCTCGGAAGACACAACCTCCTGAACTGTACGGGTACCAAACGAGTCTTTGAGACCGTTTCTGATGAACTGCGTCAGACGATCTTCAGCCAGCCGCTCGTCGCCACCCATGGAGGTGAAGTACGATTCGACGTCTTCGATACGCCATTTCACAAACGAATCAACGATCAGGTTTTTCTTCTCGCTGGTCAATACGCGCTCGGGGCGCAGGTCAACGGTGAGTACCCGCCGGTCAAATTTTCTGACCGACTCAATGATGGGAAGCTTCATGTGCAGACCGGGGCTGTACTCGGTGCCGACAACATTACCCAATCGGATTTTGATCGCCTTCTCGGTTTCGCCAACCACAAAGAAAATGGACGACGACAGCATGAGGAGGACAAACGCCGCTATTAGCAGAAAAGTCGCTGGTATACGTTTCATGATCAGTTTCCTCGATTTCGGCTGCGCAGGTTGTCTCTCACCTGGTCACGCAACTGTACGGGAATATCTATAATCTCCGAGTCAGATCCTGGCTGCCTGGCATTGGTACCAGCGCTACCGGATGCACCATTGTTCTCAATCAGTTTGTCGATGGGCAGATACATGAGACTGTTACTGCT
>CALDUO010000216.1 GCA_937923745.1 uncultured Granulosicoccaceae bacterium | reverse complement strand
GTATCGGGCCAGCGGACGCTAGGCCAGTCGCTTGCGCTCGTTGGACGGCGGTATCGCCATAGACTCACGGTATTTCGCAACGGTACGTCTGGCTACCTGAATGCCTTCGGCCACCAGTGTATTGGCAATTTTGCTGTCGCTGAGCGGCTTGGTGGCGTCTTCTGCGGCGATAAATTTTCGGATCATCGCGCGTATGGCCGTGGCTGAACACTCGCCGCCATTGGCGGTTGAGACGTGACTCGAGAAAAAGTACTTGAATTCAAAAATACCACGGGGTGTGTGGATGTACTTTTGGGTGGTCACGCGTGAGATTGTGGACTCGTGCAGGCTCAACTGCTCGGCGATGTCACGCAGTACCAATGGCTTCATGGCCTCGTCGCCGTATTCCAGAAAGCTGCGTTGTCTTTCTACAATAGCGGTACCCACACGTAACAGTGTCTCGTTGCGACTTTGCAGGCTTTTGATAAACCAACGCGCTTCCTGCAGGTGGTTACGCAAGAAGTTATTGTCATCGCTTTTGTCGGCTCGTTTGACCATACCCGCATATAACGAGTTGATGCCCAAACGCGGCGCAATGTCGGGGTTGAGTTCAACGCGCCAAACGCCTTTTTCTTTTTTAACAAAGACATCGGGCACGATGTACTGGTCGAGGTCTTTGACAATTTGTCGGCCGGGGCGCGGGTTCAGTGTTCTGATGAGCGTGATGATCTCGCGCAGACGCTCGTCGTTGATTTTATAGAGTCTGCGAAGCTTTGGAAAATCGTGTGAGGCCAGTAATTCGAGGTGGTCTCGCACCAGATTTTTGGCCTGCTCGACCAGCTCGGTTTCCGGCATTTGCGAGAGCTGGATATGCATACACTCGCTGGCATCCCGTGCGCCACATCCCGGCGGATCAAGGTGCTGCACCATGTGCAGAACGGTCTCGACCTCATCGGTTTCAATGGTGTAGTCAGGGTCGTTGATGGCACGGTTGAGGCCATCGATAATCAGGTCGAGCTCGTCAATGAGGTAGCCGTTGTCGTCAATGGCATCAATCAGTGTTTCGGCGATCAGCATGTCGCGGTCGGAGAGCGGGGCGAGTCTGATCTGCTCATTCAGATGGTCCTGAATACTGGAGACGCCACTGTTATGAAATTCGGTAAAGTCGCGGTGCTCGCCATCACCGCTGCCGGTGCTTGATGAGACAGGCGCTGCCGAGGCTTCGTAGACGTCTTCCCACGCGCTGTCGACAGGCAGGTCTTCCGGCATGGTCTCTGGCATTACGCCACTGTCTTCAGCCGAGAACTCCATGGCGGTTGCATCCATGTCGGGTGCTGATTTTTCGTCTTCCTTTTTTTCTTCGTTTCGTTTTTGCTCTTTGGCTTCAATGCCTTGTTCGGTTCCTTCTTCTGAGCGTGAATCGCTGCCTTCTTCTTCCTGCACCTCGAGCATGGGGTTGTTTTCCAGGGCGTCCTGGATTTCGGTCTGAAGCTCAAGCGTGGAGAGTTGCAGAAGCTTGATAGCCTGCTGCAATTGAGGTGTCATGGCCAGTTGCTGGCCCATTTTCATGTGGAGCGATTGTTTCATAGTAGCTGTGTATGTTGTGTATTTTCAGAAGTACATCTGACGCTTCTAATCCTGTTTAGCGGCACACATATGTGCCAGGAAACCGATAGTCGTCGCGTTTCGTTACAGTCTCCGTTGCCATTGAGTATGGTTCAAAAAACCGGTTATATCTGAAAATTCTCGCCTAAGTAGACTTCTTTTACAGTCTTGTTTGCCAGCACGGCCTCTGGCGCTCCTTCGGCGATAAGCTGACCACGACCCAGTATGTAGGCCCGGTCGCAGATACCGAGTGTTTCCCGGACGTTGTGATCGGTGATCAGTACGCCGATACCACGCTGTTTCAGGTGAGTCACTATCCGCTGTATATCAATAATAGAGATAGGGTCAACACCTGCGAAAGGCTCGTCGAGCAGTATAAAAGCCGGGTCGGCGGCGAGAGCTCGTGCGATTTCCACCCGCCGTCTTTCTCCACCGGACAGGCTAATGCCAAGGCTGTCACGGATATGCGTTATCTGCAGCTCTTCCAACAGGGATTCAAGTTTGTCTCGTCTCGAATTGTGATCGAATTCACGTCTTGTCTCGAGAATAGCCAAAATATTGCGTTCAACCGAGAGCTGCCGAAAGACTGAAGCTTCCTGGGGCAGATAACCGACCCCCATCCGGGCGCGGGCGTGCATGGGGTGCTCTGTGATATCGGTATCATCGAAGAGTATGTTGCCCTGATCGGGTTTGACCAGCCCCACGACCATGTAAAAGCAGGTGGTTTTACCCGCGCCATTGGGTCCGAGTAGCCCAACGATTTCGCCACTGTTCACGTTCAGCGAAACACCCTCGAGAATGGCGCGTTTTTTATAGGCTTTGTATAGGTTGTCTGCCTTGAGCTGGTGCGTTTTGTTGTCCACCTGCATCTATCAGTTGGAATCCGGCGGCTGAATGGTGATGCTGACCCGTCCGGTTTGGCCACCGGTGGCGACCACGGTTTGTTTGATGGAATCAAACACGATGCGATCACTGCTTAAATTTTGTTTGGGCTCACTTAATGTGGCATTACCTATCAGGGTGAGCTGTCCGTTTTTGGCATCATAAACAATGTTGTCGCACTGTCCGCGTACCAGTTCGCCCTGATCGTTTTCCTGTTCAAACGAGATCGGTGAGCCGGTGCCTTCAATGAGGCTGAGCTTGTTGTCTTTTAGTGTGACCTCAATGCTTTGTGCTTTGATACTCATGGTGCCTTGCGAAATAACGACATTACCGCTGAGCGTTTGTGTGCCTGCCTTTTCGTTAAATTCGGATCGGTCAGCCTGGATATCAATGGCTTGCGAGAAGTCGGAGGTGCGCGCTATTGCGGCACTGTGCACCAGTATGGATAGCACGAGTGTGACCAGTACTGCCCATGGCGCTGACGGGAGGCGTGCGGTCCGCGACCCGGTGTGTTGTCGCCTGCGGTTATTCAGAGTTATCAACTTCATAGTGACCTTTAACATTGGAGAGCAGGCTGAGTGTGCCTGAGTCTATATGAG
Source organism: uncultured Granulosicoccaceae bacterium (assembly GCA_937923745.1). Lineage (GTDB taxonomy): Bacteria > Pseudomonadota > Gammaproteobacteria > Granulosicoccales > Granulosicoccaceae > CALDUO01. The sequence continues at coordinate 23,294 of CALDUO010000216.1, read as the reverse complement.
ATCGTAGACCGGTTGAGGTTAATGTCCAGCTGTCTGATTTGACCTCTATAGGTTGGTCAGTTTCAACCTGATTGGTTCCGGTGTGAACCACGACATCACGTGTTTTGATGCTCAACCCCGGTTCGCCCGGCGCGGTGGAGTCGCGCTGAATAAACACATCACCTTCGAACGTAAAGATATCCGGGTCAGTGGTGAGTCGGCCACGATTGGAGTTCAGGGTCCAAACACTGTCCTCCCGGTGCAGGGTGAGTCGCGGTTGATCAATCTCTGATGAATCGTCGGCCGGATAGTGCTTGAGCGTATCGCCAATGATGGTGTACTCGGGTTGGCCATCGGCATTGAGCTTGCGGGTTTCAAACGACTCAAGATAGTAGTCGGTGCGTGTTTGCGCCATGTCGATGGTAGCTTCAAGTTCTGCGACCGTGGGTTCCTCCACCCATTCTCTGGCAACCACCGCAAGAACCAGCAGCGGTATGATGATCCAGAACCTGTAAAGACGCCGAAACATAATGCGAAGTTATTGAGACAGCGAGCCGACGCTGCCGACGTCAGAGGCGCTTGACAACGACAGAAACCGATTAACCTGATCATCAAGTGTGCCTTGGGCTGTCATGATCAGTTCGCACGCATCGCGCACCGCACCGTAACCGCCTGCGCGCTCGCTGAGCCAATGCGCATGTTGTCTTGCCAGCGCATGACCTTCGGGCACTGATAATGACAGGCCCACTTGGGTCATAACCGGCAGGTCAATAATGTCGTCACCCATAAACGCTGTTTGCTCGGGGTTCAGTCCGGTGGCGGCCAACAGTTCGAGGTAGGCTTCGTATTTATTGCGTTTGCCCTGGTACAAATGATTGACGCCAATCTCTTCGGCGCGTTTTTTTACCACGTTGGAGGTACGTCCGGTGATGATGGCGATTTCGACGCCGGTGCTTCGAAGCATCGTCAGACCCAAACCGTCTTGTGCGAAGAAACGTTTGTATTCCTGTCCGTCGTCACCGATCACCAGCGCTCCATCTGTCATGACCCCGTCGACATCCAGTATCAGCAGGCGGATGCGTTTGATTCTCTGTAACAATGAGTCGCTGATAAACACGGTCGGGTAGGGCCTCCGGGTGACAAAGACCTAATAGAATAGGCCAATATGGTGGGCTGTAGTGTTAAAAAGTTTGCGCCGTGTCTACACGACACCAGCCGCCAACAGCATATGCATATGCAGGACACCGGTGATCTGCTGTTGTTCGTCAAGGACGGGTAACACGGTAATGGCGTGTTCTTGCATGAGTCTGACCGCTGTTGCGGCGAGCGCATCACCGGCAATTGATTGCCCGCCAACGGTCATAACATCGTCAACCCGGGCTGTTCGGATATCAACATCGTCGTCGATAGCGCGCCGTAAATCGCCGTCGGTAAAAATGCCGCCCAGCGTATGATCCGCATCCACAATCACTGCCATGCCCAGATTTTTGCGGCTGATTTCAAGCAGAGTATCTGACAACGAGGTGCCGGTCGGCACGCTGGGGATCGCGTCTCCGGTGGTCATGACATCACTGACCCGAAGCAGTAGTTTGCGACCCAAAGAGCCACCCGGGTGTGACAGTGCAAAGTCGTCTTCGGTAAATCCGCGGGCACCGAGCAGGGCGATAGCCAATGCATCACCCATGGCCAGCGTTGCTGTCGTGCTGGCGGTTGGCGCCAATCCCAGCGGACAAGCCTCGCGCTCTACACTGATATCAAGGTGCACGTCGGCGGTTGACGCTAATGGCGAGTCGGCGTTGCCGGTCAGCGCAATAATATCGATATCGAGCCGTTTCAGAATGGGCAGCAGTGTCATGAGCTCGTCGGAGCGGCCTGATTTTGAGATGGCAATAAATACATCGTTCGACGTCACCATGCCAAGGTCCCCGTGGCTGGCCTCTGCAGGGTGCACAAAAAACGCAGGGCTCCCGGTGCTCGATAGCGTTGCCGCGATTTTGCTGCCGATGTGTCCGGACTTACCCACCCCCGACACAATGATGCGGCCGCTGCAGTTAAGCAACAATTGGCACGCCTGCTCGAAGCGGTGGTCGATGCGCGACGCCAGTGCGGCAACAGCCTCTGCCTCGACGGTGATTACGGCGCGGCCCAACTCGATAAGCTGGGTAGCAGGAGCCGGACTGTCGCTCTTGGCCGGGTCTGCGTTCATTGAGCGCTAATTGCCGGTTGCATCCGATGCCGCATCGTCGAGCGCATCGAGTTCGTCCAGCTCGTCCAGCCGATCAAGTTCGTCCAATTCATCGAGCTCATCAAGCTCGTCCAGTGCATCACCGCTGCTCGGACGCCCGGACGGTCTTCCTCCGCCTGATTTTCCGTCGGTGACAGCGTTACGGTGTTGCCTGGTCCAACCGTCACGAATAAACAGGTAGGGGTCGAGGGCGGCCTGATCGAACAGCCTGCCCGCTGAGAGCAATTGCGCCCGAAACTGTACGATGTCGGTGATACGCACCGCTATTTGGGTGGGGTCGTGTTCAATATAACTGGGCAGTGAGGTGGTTTGGTTTTCGACAACTCGACCCAGCGTGGAACGCAGATTGGAAGGGCCCAGAAACGGCAGCATCAGGAAGGGTCCTTCACCGAACCCCCAAACGCCAAATGTTTGACCAAAATTTTCGTTGTTTCGCTCAAGCCCAACGCGCCCGGCAAGATCAAAGATGCCGCCAATGCCAAGTGTTGTGTTGAGCATAAAGCGAGTGGTGTCGCGGGCTGCCTGGGTGACTTTGCCTTGCAGCAAATCGTTGACGATGGTGGTGACCTCGTTGAGATTTGAAAACATGTTGTTGATGCCTTCCTCCACCGGGTCGGGCAACACAGCGCGGTAGCCTTTGGCCACCGGTTGCAGCACGTACTCGTCAACTTTCGTATTAAACGTGTAAATACTGCGATTGACCGGCTCGAAAGGGTCATAGGCCGGGCCTTGTGGCGCGGTCGTTGCGCAGCCGCAGAGTATCAGCGCAGGCACCAACACAGGTACAAGTCGCAAGCCGGATTTACTGAGTTTCATCGTTTTGATCCACACATCGTTTTTTCCGTGGTGTAAGCGGTTGCAGACACTAGTTGGCATGTTTTGTTCAGTAGAGTTTAGTGGTTTCATCTTTATAATCACAGCACTCGATGACATCGTTTAGGCGCGCCCGAACAGACACGCCAATGCCGGTGCCAGGCGATTTGTTGTCAAGCTGTTACAATCGAACACGACGAAAGCTCTCCGGACACGGTTTTCGTGCGACCATGGTCCCCGGCGAGATGCTGATCGCAGTGATGGTACAGAGCCTTGCATAGCGGGAATGCCGTGACTCGAGATTGTCGTGGCACCGTAACCATGCTGATAAGTTGATACCAGTGGCACCAGCGACTCTGTCGCGACAAAACCAGCAGCTGCTGAAGCCAGTAGTAAACGACCAGCAGTGACCGGCCGCAGTACAGACCAGTGGTGACACAACCGGTATTAACAGAACCGGTGGGTGCTGAAGCAGTAATGATCATACCGATATCAATACGACCAAGGCAGTATCGGCAACATCATTATCAGTGACATCAAAAGAGTAAGGTTGCCAAGTCGCTGACAGCATAACCGGCGTATACACAGACGGCCGTACAGCCTTTTAACTACCTGCGGGAAACATTCTTCGATCAGAGTGTCACACCGTTTTACCGATCCGACGACTACGATACCCAATTAATGTTCGGTGTAAATTCAAAATCAGGTGCAACAGCTCGGGCCAAGGCCGCTAAACAGCAGCCGGTTGTGCCTGTGCTGCCCGACGGCGAAGACGCCTTGATCAAAATTCGCAATCTTCACTTTAGTCGTGGGCGTAAAGCCATTTTTAATGGCCTGTCGTTTGATATACCGAAAGGGCGTGTTACCACCATCATGGGCCCAAGTGGCACCGGCAAGACGACCTTGCTAAAAATGATTGGTGCGCAACTGGCGCCTACCAAAGGCAGTATTGAGGTCGACGGCCAAAACGTTCATCGTCTCAGGCGAAAAGCGCTGTTTGAACTCAGAACCCGGATGGGTATGTTGTTTCAAAGTGGCGCGTTGTTAACTGACTTAACCGTGTTTGACAACGTCGCGTTTCCGTTGCGTGAACACACCGAGCTTCCCGAGTCTCTCATTCGTCATTTGGTGTTGCTCAGGTTACATGCGGTTGGCTTGCGTGGCGCACGTGATCTCATGCCATCAGAACTCTCGGGAGGTATGGCCCGACGGGTCGCTTTAGCGCGTGCATTGATTCTCGATCCAATGATGATCATGTATGACGAGCCGTTTACCGGCCAAGACCCCATCTCGATGGGTGTGTTGCTGGACCTGCTGCGAACTGTCAATGAAACCCTTGCCGTGACCTCCATCATCGTATCGCACGATCTGCAGGAGTCACTGTCCATTTCTGATTATGTGGTCATTATTTCTGACGGCGTGGTAGTCGAGGCAGGATCACCCGATCAATTGCGCTCCTCCGATTCGCCGTGGGTACAGCAGTTCCTGAGGGGTGACCCTGATGGTCCTGTGCCGTTCCAGTATCCCGGGCCGACCTATCAAGAGGATCTCTTCGGAGAGTCAACCCATGATTAATGCGCTGGAGAGATTGGGCCGCAGTGTGCTCGACACCACCGGGCGATTTGGCCGGGGGCATCTGTTTTTATTCCGCACACTGTTGCGGTTCTTTGGCATCTTTAAACGACCCTCATTGCTGGTGCAGCAACTCTTTTCGTCCGGCGTACTGACGTTATCGATCATTTTGGTGTCCGGGCTGTTTGTCGGCATGGTGCTTGGTCTGCAGGGTTACAACAATCTGGTGGGTTTTGGCGCTGAGGAATCTTTGGGTGTGGTGGTTTCACTGGCACTGGTTCGAGAACTCGCACCGGTACTCACCGGACTGCTCTTTGCCGGTCGCGCAGGTTCTGCGATGACCGCCGAAATTGGCCTGATGAAAGCAACCGAGCAGTTGGCAGGATTGGAGATGATGGCCGTTGACCCTTACGAGCGTGTCTTTCTGCCTCGATTGTTGGCCGGCATTATCGCGTTGCCGTGTTTGGCTGCCATGTTTGCCGCAGTTGGTATTCTCGGCGGACATCTTGTTGGGGTTGAACTGCTCGGTGTCGACAGTGGCGCTTATTGGTCACAAATGCAGGCATCGGTAAATTTTACCAACGACGTTGTCAGTGGTCTGATAAAAGCGGTGGTTTTCGGAGTTGTAGTATCCTGGATCGCCATTTTTGAAGGTACAGACTGTGTGCCGACGTCAGAAGGTGTTAGCCGTGCCACCACTCGCACGGTCGTGTCATCAGCACTGGCCATATTGGCCCTTGATTTTGTGCTGACAGCAGTCATGTTTTAAGTGGAGAATTAAGATGATGTCCCGATTTGCGGAAATAATGGTCGGCCTTTTCATGGTGCTGTTTTTGGCTGCCATGTTCATTCTCGCCATGAAAGTCAGCAACCTGAACAACTTCGGGGGCAATGATGGCTTTGAGGTGACCGCCAGTTTTGAGAATATCGGTGGTTTGAAAGTGCGGTCTCTGGTGTCGGCAGGTGGTGTGAAAGTGGGACGGGTGTCGGCTATTTCCTATGATTCAGAAACCTTTAAGGCCAACGTGACTCTGAATATAGAGAAAGAGTACGCGGGTTTCCCCATTGACACGTCTGCCAGTATTTACACAGCAGGCCTGCTCGGAGAGCAGTATATTGGTCTGGAGCCCGGAGCCGAAGAAGAATTCCTCGAAGATGGTGGCGAAATTACGCTGACTCAGTCGGCAGTCGTGCTCGAACGTCTCATCAGTCAGGTTCTGTTTAACAGGTCTGGTGATTAACAAAAATCGTAGTAATCACAGTAACAATAGTAGGGAGAGTTACCCAGTCGACCTTTTTAAACGCTGAGCAGTCGATAAACCATAGTCAGCAGGGTTACAGGAAAACAACATGATTAACGTGTTAACCAACAATAAAAAATATGCTTCTGCCATGGCGCTGAAACCTCGTGTGGCAGTTCATCAATGGCTGAGCCTCATGGCACTGACGGTCATGCTGGTCATGAGCCTGTGGCTGACGCCAGCATCGGCCCAACAGCACCCGGCGCAAGATATTGTCGAGTCGTCGGTCAATGAGTTCCTGACGGTGGTTCGCGAGAATCAAGAGAGAATCACAACAGACAAGCAGTTTTTGATTGACCAGATTGAAACAATCATCGTACCGCACCTCGATTTTGAAACCATGACCAAGCTCTCGGTCGGCAAATACTGGCGTGATGCCTCCGACGAACAGCAGACGGGTTTGGTCTCTGAATTCAAGATGTTTCTGCTCAACACGTATATCAGCGCGGTAGAAGAGTACAAAGACGGCGACGTGTCGTTTGAAAAATTCAGACCGGAGTCACGAGAAGACCGAGCGGTTGTTCGCACCGGATTTTCGCAACCGGGATCCAGCGATGTACCGGTGATCTACAAATTGCGGGACCGTGGCGGCTGGCGCATCTACGACATCGAGGTCGATGGCCTGAGCCTTGTGACCAATTACAGAAACTCGTTTGCCAACGAAATTAACAAAAATGGCATCGACGGACTTATCGCATTACTCAAGGAACGAAACACAGGCGGTTAATGAATTATTCAGTAGAACAGATTGGCGATGACACCCTGGCGTTGGGTGGCTCTATCGACTTCAGTACGGCCCCGTCAGCGCTGGCCGATGTATCAGCCAGGCTGGCGTCGGGTCACATCACCGTGCTCGATTTGGCGGGCGTTGAAAGCGCCAACAGTGCCGGACTTGGCTTGCTCATCGAGTGGAAAAGACTGGCGTTAATGCAGGGCAACGAGCTCCGCATCACCAACATGCCGGAAAAATTAAGCAGGCTTGCCGACATCTGTCAGGTAACCGATCAACTCTCGCAGTCGCCCAAGTCGTAGCCAGAGTCGTAGCCAGAGTCGTAGCCAGAGTTATGGGCAGAGGCTCAGGCCGAATCTTCGGGCACCGCACCGACAGCACTCGCCGTCAGCAATATACTAACCCCACTCAGCCCGACCTCACTCAGCTGAACCTTACTCAGCGCAGCGGTAGACGCCCAACCGGTTAAGCCAAACTGGCAAAGACCGAGCGGCAAAGACCATGAATCGTGTGTGCTTATGATGGTGAGAGCGCAGGCTTGATCGCAGAGATCAGGTCCTTGTCGCCATCTATTTGACTGAATTGGTTTTGATTCTGTCCTGATTTCGTTAGAATCGGTCTCCCTGCTGACACACCCACCTGGTAATATCCCAACCATGGATAAATTGTTGATTGAAGGCAACGGCCCTTTGACGGGTGACGTGCGTATTTCCGGTGCCAAAAATGCCGTTTTGCCGATACTGACAGCAACCTTGCTTGGCAGCACGGCGTCGCGTATCAATAACGTGCCGCACCTGAATGACGTCACGACCACCATGTCGCTGCTGGGCCGGATGGGCTGCCAGCTCACCATGGGTGACAATATGCAGGTGGAGGTGGATCCTTCCACCATTAACGATTATGCAGCGCCTTATGACCTGGTCAGAACCATGCGCGCCTCAATTTTGGTGCTTGGACCGTTGGTTGCCCGCTACGGACAGGCAGAGGTGTCGCTGCCCGGTGGCTGCGCGATTGGCGCACGCCCTGTCAATCTGCACATCGAGGGTCTGCGGGCGATGGGTGCGGATATCACGATCGACGGCGGTTACATTCGAGCCAAAGCAGGGCGTCTCAAAGGCGCCAATATCCACCTTGAAACCGTTACCGTAACCGGCACCGAAAACCTGCTGATGGCGGCCACCCTTGCGCGAGGGCAAACGGTGATTGAAAACGCAGCGCGTGAGCCGGAGGTGGTCGATCTTGCGAACTACCTGACGGCGATGGGGGCAAAAATTCAGGGTGCGGGTACCAGCACGCTGGTGATTGACGGTGTCGATGACCTGTACGGTACCGATTACACCGTGGTCGCCGACCGTATCGAAACCGGTACGTTTTTAGTGGGCGCAGCTGCCAGCCGTGGCAAAATTTGTGTCAAAGACACCGTGCCTTCCAATATGAACTCGGTGCTCGACAAACTCACCGAGGCTGGTGCCGATATCACCATCGGAGATGATTGGATTGAGCTGGACATGCATGGCGAACGACCGCAGGCTGTTAATGTCACGACCGCCCCTTATCCTGATTTTCCCACCGACATGCAAGCTCAGTTCTGTGTGTTGAATGCTGTGGCCAGCGGCACCTCAAAAATCACTGAAACCGTATTTGAAAATCGGTTTATGCACATTAATGAGTTGCAGCGTATGGGGGCTGACATCAACATTGATGGCAACTCGGTCACCATAAAAGGTGTCGAGCGACTCACCGCTGCGCCGGTCATGGCAACCGATCTGCGTGCCTCTGCCAGCTTGATACTGGCAGCACTCGTTGCAGATGGGGAAACCAGCGTAAGCCGGGTTTATCATATCGACCGCGGTTATGAGCGTATCGAAGAGAAGTTTCATCAACTGGGTGCCGAAATTCGGCGAGCCTCTGACTGATGGCCCAGCCGCTGACCATCGCGCTGTCGAAAGGGCGTATTTTTAAAGAAACCCTGCCACTGCTGGCCGGTGCCGACATCGTGCCGGCAAAAGACCCTGAACAGTCCCGCGAACTCGTGATCGGCAGCAATCACCCCGACATCCGATTTTTGATTTTGCGCGCATCCGACGTCCCCGTGTACGTGCAGTACGGTGGGGCAGATATCGGTGTAGTCGGCAAAGATGTGTTAATGGAGCACGGTGGTGAAGGGCTGTATGAGCCACTTGATTTGCAGATTGCCTGTTGTCGGTTAATGGTAGCCGGGCGCGACGGGTCATTGCTGGAGTCGTCGCAGCGGTTAAGAATCGCCACCAAATACGTCAAGTGCACCGAACAGTATTTTGCGTCCCGATCACGACAGGTCGAAGTCATCAAACTGTACGGGTCAATGGAAATAGCCCCTGTCACCGGTCTTGCCGATCTTATAGTTGATGTGGTGGATTCGGGTGCGACATTGCGGGCCAACGGACTGGTGCCCCTTGAGCATATCGCTGATATCTCCTCGAGACTCATTGTGAATCGGGCGTCAATGAAAACCAACCATGCGCGTATCAGTGATTTAATACAGTCTTTAAAGCAAACTATCCGCGACAGCAACTCCGTTTAATTCAGTCAGTAACAACAGCACAAAGACAAAAACACTATGATTCACGAAACCGACGACCTGCGTATTCGCGCAACGAATAAGCTGCTGTCACCACAAGAGCTGCTCGATAACATTCCCGTCAGTGAAAAGGCGGCGGCAGTTGTCACCCGGGCACGTAACGATATTCGTCAGGTGTTGCGTGGTGATGACGACCGTTTGGTGGTGGTGGTCGGACCCTGTTCCATCCACGATCCGGAAGCCGCGCTCGACTATGCGCGTCTGCTCGAAACCACACGCGCAGCGTTGTCTCACGATCTCTTGATTGTGATGCGGGTGTATTTTGAAAAACCGAGAACCACGGTGGGTTGGAAAGGCTTGATTAACGACCCCGATCTCGACAATACCTTCGATATTAACAAAGGGCTGGGCATTGCTCGCCAGCTGTTGCTCGACATCAACGAACTCGGGTTGCCTGCCGGTGTTGAGTATCTTGACCTGATCAGTCCGCAGTACATCGCCGACCTGGTTGGTTGGGGTGCGATAGGCGCGCGCACCACCGAAAGCCAGGGTCATCGTGAGCTGGCCTCCGGACTGTCATGTCCGGTGGGTTTCAAAAACGGCACCGCGGGCAGTGTGCAGATTGCCGTAGACGCTATTGGTGCCGCGCTGGGCTCGCACCACTTTCTGTCGGTCACCAAAGAAGGGCAGTCGGCTATTTTTCAAACCTCGGGTAACGAGGACTGTCACTTGATTTTGCGTGGTGGTAAGAGTCACACCAACTACGATGCAGCCAGTATCGATGATGCGTGTGCGTTGTTAAAGAAAGCAGAGTTGCCAGAGACTGTGATGATCGATTGCAGTCACGCCAACTCCCGCAAAAAACACCGACGTCAGAGTTATGTGGCGCAAGATATTTGTTACCAGGTTGCCGATGGTGATGAGCGAATTTCCGGGGTCATGATTGAAAGTAACCTGGTTGAGGGTAATCAGAGCCTCGATGCCGCTCTCAACAGTGGTCAGGCGCTGACGCGCGGTCAGAGTATTACCGATGCCTGTCTTGCATGGGAGAGCACGGGTCCTATTCTTGATCGTTTGGCAGAAGCGGTGCGAGAACGCCGAAAGCGCCGTCGGGTTATTCCCTAGCTGTCAATCAAACGCCGGATCAACGTTACGATTCGGCGTATATTCCTCCACCTGTTTTTAACGGATGATCCGGAATCCAAACCCAAAACACGATGGTGGGGTGCTGGCTCCGGGTCGCAAGGCCTTTACGGGCGTTTCAAATAGCTGAGTTCGGTGCCCCGCAACAATACCTGACCCAAATACTTGGGACCAATACCTCGCACCAGTACCTGATCCAACAGTAAGGCTCATTACTTCACCCCAATACCTATCCCAGACCCGCTCCAGATACACAGTCGAGGGCTGGCTCCGATATCCGTCTACGGCAAATCTGTCACCGTTTCCCCTAAGCCTCGTGGTTTGTGATCGGGAACACAAAAATCAAGTCATCGCTCGAGTAGCCGACAACATAGGTTAGTGGCGAAAATCGGTCGCGTTGGTCAGCACCGATTCCGCTTTCACTTTAACCGGAGTTGCCAGACGGATGACGCATTCATCCCAACATACCGCCCACTGTAATGGGTGTCCGCGTACTGCTGGGCGAATCGGGCCAGTGGCCTGTGCGCTGCTGCGCGCTGCGATCTTCGTGTGGGTGTCGCTGCTGGTTGTGTCGGGCAGTGCGCAGGCTGTTATCTCAATCCCTGAGCTGCAATCGGCGCGGGACTTTGAACAGGCGGGGCAATACCGACAAGCGCTTATTCACTATCAGCAATACCTGAAAAACAATCCGGGCTTTGAGCGCCACAACGCGATTACGATTCGACTCTCGGTGCTGAACGAACTGGTGAGCCGGGGTGATGATCCTGCGGCCAGTTTGTTTCTGGAGGCATTATCTGCCCATGAGTCTGGCGATGATGCGACAGCAACGTGGTTGCTGGACACAATTGATCAAGACTATGCCAGTAGCTACCTGCACGACGATGCCCTGTATTTTACCGCGTATATCGCGTTACTCGAAAAAGTAGATTTTGAAAACGCCCATCAGGTGTTGCGTCGCCTGCAGGCGCTGTATCCCGAGTCGCGATACGCTGACACAGCGTTATACAGTGAGGGTATTGCGTTGGAGCAACTGGGTAATACACAAGGTGCAAGAGCTGCTTTTACTGCACTGAAAGAGCGTCATACCGGATTATCCATTCCCTGGACCGGCCACGGTTTCAGCAAAGGCAATATGCTCTCGCGGTATTGGTTTGAACGCACCGAAAAGCGCTTGGCGATACTCGATGAACGGGCCAACAATGCCGCTCGGTTATTATCACGGCAGTCGCTCAAACTGACACCCAACCATCACACACAAGGTCGGCTAAAAGTAAAAGTGTTGGTCGAGGGTACGGTAATGACCCTGTTGTTGGAACCCAGCACAGCCTTGGGTCCGTCTGTGATTCATGGCGGTGATGAATCGACACTGGTGATGGATGATGAATATTTCTTTTCCGGTCAGGTACAGGGTGAGCCTGATTCGTGGGTTCGGGTCAGCATTAACGGCGACGCGATCAGCGGTGTGATATCTGTGCCGTTTAAGCGATATCAACTGACCACGGACAGTTTGGTGGGTGATATTGATTATTACCGGCCGCACCAGCAGGCTGCATTGTCCGGCACCGATGATCCAACGTTACTGCACGATGATCCGATGTATCCACCACCGTATGGTGTTGACACGCCACGGGGACTCAGCGCCAGCCAGCTCGGCCGTAATCCAGTGACCAGAATTGCCCGCATGGCAGTCGTCGTGGACAGTCAATATGATGACTACTACGGTGGTCGCGGTTTGTCCCAGGCACTGAGTGCGCTGAACGTTGCCGACGGTATCTACCGTGAAAATTTCGGATTGGCACTGTCGGTTGATTCCGCTGTTGTGTTTGATTCGCGTGATAACGACCCGATGAACCTCGGCGGCGTGCCTCTGGAAACCATGCTGAGACGATTTCGGGATTATCGGTTGGAAGAAAAAGACAACCTGCCTGATGTTGGCCTTGTGTATTTGTTCAGCGGCAACCAAAACAGCGACGAGGCCATTGGGCTTGCGTGGATTGGCGCGGCGTGTCGCTCAGATGGTTACGACGTTGGTGTGACAACACCGTATCCACACAATGATTTGCTGGTGACGCATGAGTTGGGGCATTCGTTAGGTGCCATGCACGACAGCGAGACCAGCTGTGCGTCAGAAACCGACCAACTGATGTGGCCGCGTATATCGGGGCAGACTCAGCAGTCGTTTACCAACTGTAGTCGCGACGCTGTGGAAATATCGTTGCCGGTTAACTGCTTTGAAGATTCCATTGACCTTGATTTGCAGTTATCGAGCGACACCGCCGGTGGTGTGGTGGCAACCATCACCAATAACGATGCCTCTCGCGCCGTCGACAATGCAACACTGTCCCTCGAGCAGTTGTCCGTAACCTTCGAAGCGTTGCCTCAACAGTGTTTTGATGCAGGAAACACTGAGCTGGTGTGCCGCACTGGCGAGATTCTGCCCCAATCGTCTGTGACACTCCGTTTTGCGGTAGCCGATAACGATACGGCAGATGCGCAAATTATTATGGCGGAACTGACACCGGTGGGCGCTACTGATGTGCTGCCGCAGAACAATTATATGCGGCTTAATGTGCAGTCGGGTAACGCGACGACAGTTGCAGACAGTAGCAATGACTCGCCATTGGTCGTTGCGTCCTCGGATGTAGCCAACGCAGACGACAGATCACTGGAGTCAATTTCTGCGACTACAAATTTCGCATCAGAGGGTGCGACGCCACAGAGTTCCGCTGCTGGCGGCGCGTTGGGAAAGGAGCTTTGGTTAGTGCTGTTGGTGTTATGGCGGTGCCGAATACGGCAGCTCTACCGAGCTTTCGCCATGATGCCTGTGCTGTCGAGTTTTGCGTTTGCACTCGCCGCGTCTGCTTCGCGCAAGTGATCTGAGAGCGGCGTGCCGCTCTGATACAACGCTTTAAAATCTAGATGCAACAGCGCGTCGTAGTGCGTGTAGGCATCGCCTATCTCTTCACTGTGCTGCCAGCGGGGTACCGTTACGCAGCTTTTTAATTCTGGCCATTGTTTAGCGGTCAGTACAAACTTGTTTGGGTAGGGAAGCGCGTCGAATGCTTTGAGGTGCTCCTCGGTACAGAGGTCTCGATCAGTAAACGCCAAGACCAGTTTGTTTCTGTTGATACGACGTTTGCGTCGGTTCCATTTCTCCAGTGCTTCGGTTTCACTGTGATAGTGCATGAAATGAATTTCGATATCATCGAGCTTGCCAATCGGATACCAGCCATGCGCCGCACGGGTGTCGTTGCCCTCGTCATACCGTGACGTCGATACAAACCGAAGCGGGCAGCTCAAATAGTAATCGAGTCGGCTAACCAATCGAAGGTAGTCTTCGGCGAAGAAGAACAGGTTTACGGTTGGCGAGTTGTACGGTGTGTCCCAAAAACGATAGGGCAATGTGCCGGTGCAGTTGCTGGCAATGATTGTGATATCGCGGTCTCTGATCTTTCTTATTTTAAGAATGACCAAAGACTTTTTTGCCCATGTAAGAAGCTTGCTGAACATACCCACTCAAGGATCGGGACACCTGAGTAAAAGTGTAGTCGATATTATTCTAACGACCAGTCCATTGATTAAACTGTCGTTATATTGTCACTGCACTTCGTAATACAACCTCCGGGCGGGCGATTGTTAATCAGACGAACCCCGATCAAAGTCCTCACAGAAAGGCAACCTCTTATAAGGCAACGCTTTATCAGGCAACCCTTTTTCAGGCAACCCGGCGTGACACAACTTGGGTAGTCAGCACGGGTGGGTATGGCAGGTGTAAGAGTGGCGTATCAGTTGTGGCGTGTGTTACTGGTTGGTCGACTGAATTTCAGGTCGTTCGGCCAGTGTGACATTGACATTGATATCTTGTCTCAATCGAACACCTTGCAGGTTGGTGACTTCGCCCGGACTCAATGATGACACCCGTTTCAACAGTGCCTCGGCGGATCGCACGGGCTCTTCGTTTACATGTGTGATGATGTCAAAACGACGCAGACCGGCGAGGTGGGCAGGGCCGTTTTGAAAGATACCCGTGATCACGGCACCGAACTCTGCCATGGGATAGAGATCGGGGTATTGCTGTAAGTTGCCGAGCCCGACACCCAACCAACCGCGAATCACACGACCGTCCGACAACAGGTCTTCAACGACTTCCCGTATCAGTGACACCGGTATCGCAAAGCCAATGCCCTGAGCGCCATTGTTGCGTGAGAAGACAGCCGAGTTGATACCAACCAGCGCACCGTCTGGATTAACCAAAGCGCCGCCGGAATTACCGGGGTTAATGGCGGCGTCGATTTGTACAAAGTTCTGCAACTGACTGGCTCCGGACACGTGTCTGCTGATCGCGCTGACAATGCCTTGGGTAACCGTCTGCCCGACACCAAACGGATTACCGATTGCCAGCACGATATCCCCGACTCTCAGTTCAATGTCGCTGTCGAGCGTGCTGCTCGGAAAGGGGGCGGTGTCGTCAATTTTGATGACCGCAAGATCCGTCTCCGGGTCTGTGCCAATAAGCCTTGCGCGAAACAGTCTGCCGTCGTTAAGTGCAACGTTTATGACGTCTGCATCGCGAATGAGGTGATGATTGGTCAAAATATGACCATCTTCCTGAAAGATCACCCCTGAACCCTGTGAGGTTTTGCGCCGCTCCTCCGGCGCGATCGAATTCTCGCTGAAGGCGGGTCCTTGGATATCATCGGTTCTTCGGTAGATGGTCTCGCTCGTATAGATACTGACCACCGACGGCGCCGCCAAAGAGATGCCGTCGTTGTAGGACCACGGGCGTTTGCCCTGGAGCAAATCGGTGGGCAACAGGTCGTCAGGGAGCAGGCCGCCGAGTGTCGATGGTGGCGTATTGCTGTCACCACGATCACTCAGTGCATACAGGCACACGCCGAGTATCAAACCCACCACAATACACAGCACAATAAAGCGGCGGTTACTCATGGCACAGTCCGGCCCAAGCGTTGGCAATGTTGACGCGAATTGACGCGTTGGAGGCGCACGGGACGTGGCAGAATATCGGTGAATCCTTAACAGGCATGATCAGTGGCAGTAACAGAGATACAGGAACTAGACACCTATTGTAGCCGACTGCTTGGCGCGGATCAGATCAAGGACTACTGCCCGATTGGGCTGCAGGTGGAGAATGCAGGACCCATCCACCGTATCGTGTCAGGCGTGACTGCGTCTGAGGCGCTGATACAAGCGGCAATCGAGCGTGAGGCCAACGCTGTGCTGGTACATCACGGCTATTTCTGGCGTGGTGAGCCGGAGTCTCTGGTCGGTATGAAATTCCGTCGGATCAAGGCACTGATCGACAATAATATTGCGTTGCTGGCATATCACTTGCCGCTCGATACCCACGCACAATACGGCAACAATGCCCAGCTGGGGCAAAAGCTTGGGTTGATGACAGACGGTGCGCTCGCTGCCGGCGGTACCGATAACCTGTTCTGGTACGGCCATCTGACCGAGCCGCTGAGTGCCGTTGAGTTCGGTGAGCACATTGAGAGCGTGTTGGGCAGAAAGCCCGTGTATGCAGGCCCGGATCAGAACTTTGGGCGCACATCTGTGGGTTATTCCGTGCGGCCCTCTGAAGAGCAGCCCTTCGAAGAGCGGCACAGTGAAGAGCAACCCAATATAAAGCAACCCAATATAAAGCAACCCAATATAAAGCAACCCAATATAAAGCAACCCAATATAAAGCAACCCGGCACAAACCATCCCGGTGAGGACAGCAGGCTGATACGCACCGTTGGGTGGTGCACCGGCGGGGCACAGCAGTTTGTCACAGTGGCTGCAGAACGGGGTCTCGATGCCTATATCTCGGGAGAGATCAGCGAACAAACCACGCATGTTGCCCGAGAGTGTGGTGTGCATTACTTTGCCGCTGGTCATCACGCCACCGAGCGCTATGGTGTGCTTGCGCTCGGGGAGCATCTGGCCGAACAGTTTGATGTGTCACATCAGTTTGTCGATATCGACAATCCAGCCTGATACGTACAAATGACTCCGGTGCCCCACAAGGGGTGCCAATTTGGGCCTGAGCGCCTACGGTGCGATTTTCGGCCAGAGCGCCTACGGTGCGATTGCTGAAGGCGATGTCACATCGGCCGGTGCATAGGTTTGATGCCGGGGGTCGGTGCCAAGGGCTCGGTGTCCAGGGTACGGCGTCCAAGGTTCGGTGTCCAGGGTTCAAAGAGCCAGCTGACGTCGGTCGGCGACTCTTAAGATTTTTATTCGGTTCCAGTGTGCCCGATGGCCACATGGAATCGCGATACGTGTGCTAGAATTGCGGGTTTGGCGCGAACTGCCGCCCATACTGTTTCTTACTAATTTCGTGGAGTTTCCTCGATGACTTCTAAAAAAACCACGACTCAACAGGCGGGTGACACCCCTGTCGATAGTGACACTTCGTTTCGGGATGCCGCTGACCCCAAACGACGCAGAATGCTGGTGACCGGCGCCAGTGTGGTTGGCGGTCTCGGTGCATTGGCATTGGTCACACCGTTGGTGTCTTCCATGTCGCCCAGTGAACGAGCTAAAGCCGCTGGTGCACCGGTAGAGGCCGACATCAGCAAGCTCACACCCGGACAACTGCTGACCGTCGAATGGCGTGGCAAACCGGTCTGGATCGTGCGCCGCACCGAGGAAGCGTTGGCCAGTCTGCAAGAGGTCCGCGGTGAGCTAAGCGACCCAGACTCCGACCAGGAGCAACAGCCGTCATACGCCAAAAACGAAAACCGCTCTATCAACCCGGAAGTGCTGGTGATGATAGGTATTTGTACTCACTTGGGCTGCTCGCCCACCTACCGCCCTGATATTGCGCCAGCAGATCTGGGCGCTGATTGGAAAGGCGGTTTTTTCTGCCCCTGTCACGGGTCTAAATTTGATTACGCCGGACGCGTCTACGCCGGTGTCCCGGCTCCAACCAATCTGGAAGTGCCGCCGCATGAATATCTCAGCGACTCACTCATTATTATCGGGGAAGACGGAGGGGCAGCAGCATGAGCAATAATTCTGCGGGCCAAAACTCTGGTGGCCAAGGTGCTGGCGGCCAAGGTGCTGGCGGTATGATGGGATGGATAGACGAGCGTTTTCCGTTAACCAAGCTGCTCGAAGAGCACGTCACCAAATACTACGCGCCAAAAAACTTTAACTTTTGGTATTACTTTGGCGCACTGTCGTTACTGGTACTGATCATCCAGATCGTTACCGGTATCTTCCTGACCATGAACTACAAGCCCGACGGCGAGCTTGCATTCACGTCTGTCGAATACATCATGCGTGACGTCAATTTTGGTTGGCTGATACGGTATATGCACTCCACCGGTGCCTCGATGTTCTTCGTCGTTGTCTACCTCCACATGTTCCGGGCACTTATGTACGGCTCATACAAAAAGCCGCGTGAGCTGCTGTGGATCTTCGGTATGCTCATCTATGTCTGCCTGATGGCAGAAGCCTTCATGGGTTATTTGCTGCCTTGGGGCCAAATGTCCTACTGGGGTGCTCAGGTTATTATCTCGCTGTTTGGTGCCATTCCCTTTGGCATCGGTGACGCCGTCACGCTGTGGCTCAAAGGCGACTACATTGTTTCCGATGCCACCCTGAACCGCTTCTTTGCGCTTCATGTTATTGCGGTGCCATTGGTACTGATCATGTTGGTGGCGGCACATATCATGGCGTTGCACGAAGTGGGTTCCAACAACCCCGATGGTGTCGACATCAAAAAGAACAAGAATGCCGCGGGTATTCCGAAAGACGGCATTCCTTTTCACCCGTACTACACCGTGAAAGACTTCATGGGCGCCATCGTGTTCCTGATTGTCTTTTTTACCATCGTATTCTTCATGCCAGAAATGGGCGGTTACTTTTTAGAGCATGCCAACTTTATCCCGGCTGACCCTCTGAAAACGCCGGAACACATCGCGCCGGTTTGGTATTTCACGCCGTTCTACGCCATTCTGCGTGCTGTACCCGACAAGCTCGGTGGTGTTATGGCGATGGGTGCAGCAATCGTGGTGCTGTTCTTCCTGCCTTGGATAGACCGTAACAACGTGCGCTCCATCCGTTACCGTTCGCTGGCCTACAAAGTACTGCTGTTCTCATTCGTCATAGCCTTTATTGTGCTGGGTTATTACGGCATGCAGGCACCGACGCCAGTCGGCACACTGGTTTCGCGCATCGCGGCGCTGGTGTACTTCGGCTTTTTTGTCGGCCTCTTTTTTGTGAGTAAAAACGAGAAAACCAAGCCAGTTCCAGAGAGGGTGACAAGCTGATGACATTTCAACTTTCAACATGGTTAAAAGGGTCTGCCCTGATCCTGTCGTTGACGGTTTCTTCAGTGGCATCTGCGGCTGGAGGTAACGTTGAGCTTGAATCACCGCGTATCGATCAGTCCAACGAAAAGTCGTTGCAGCGCGGTGCCAAAGTTTTTGCCAACTACTGCATGGGTTGTCATTCGGCCGACTACCACCGGTATGGCCGGCTGGCTCGTGATCTTGGATTGACCGACGAAGATGTCAGCGAAAACCTCATCTTCACTACCGACAAAGACGGTGCGCCAACCAAAATCGGGTCACTGATGGAAATAACCATGACCGAAGATTACGCACGCGCATCGTTCGGTGTAGTGCCGCCTAATCTGGCGCTGACCGCACGGTCACGTGGTGTCGACTGGATCTACTCGTACCTGAAAGGGTTCTACCTTGACCCCGAGCGTGGTGGTGTTGGCGTGAATAACACAGTCTATCCAGGCGCCGCAATGCCGCATGTACTCTGGGATCTTCAAGGGTGGCGGAAGGCCATTTACGAGGAAGTTGACGGCGCTAAGGTGATCACTGGTTTTGAACAGGTCACCGAGGGTTCGTTAACACCGGCTGAATACGACAAGACCATTGCTGATCTGACTAACTTTATGGCCTACCTTGCTGACCCGATCAAGACGACACGTCATCGCATCGGTACGTGGGTGCTGGCATTCCTGTTTGTACTTCTGGCTATCAGTTACTTTCTAAAGAAAGAATACTGGAGGGACGTGACCTGACAGATGTCGATGATACTGTATTCAGATGTAGCTTCACTGGAAAGTCATCGCGTCCGGGTCATACTCGCCGAGAAGGATATTCCTGTCACCATTGAATGGGTCGAGCCGGACAATCTGCCTGCCGCCCTTGTGGAGCAGAATCCTTACGGGAGCGTGCCAACGCTGGTTGATCGTGATTTGGTATTACACGACAGCAGGGTGATTGCGGATTATCTCGACGAGCGGTATCCGCACCCGCCGTTTCTGCCCATGGATCCGGTGTCGCGCGCGCGTACCCGGCTCACGCTGCACCGTATCGAGAAGGACTGGTATGCGCTGCTGCCGGGTGCCACTGACTCCAAAGCCAATGTGGCTGCGCGTAAGCAGCTGGGTGAGTCACTGTCTGATTCGGCAAGTCTGTTCTCAGCCATGCCTTATTTTTTGAGCGAAGAATACTCTATACTAGACGCGACTCTGGCTCCGTTTCTGTGGCGCATGAAAAAGAACGGAGTCGATCTCTCGGCGCTGGCCAGTGAGGTCGCCGAGTACGCAGAAAGAATGTTCAAACGCCCGGGGTTTCAGGCCAGCATGACTGACACCGAGCGTTACATGGCGATCGACAACTGACGTATCTGGCCGTGCAACTGGCCGCACAACTGGCCGCGTAGTATCTGGCCGTGCAATTGGCCGCGTAGTATCTGGCTGTGCAACTGGTCGTACACATGGTCACGCATCATATGGCCAAGGGGTGGCAAAGAGGCTCTGCAGCGTGGGTGCGCACGGTAATTCCGGGGCAAGAGTCACTGGTCAGGGTTTTGTGGCAAGATGCGGTATCAGGAGTGGTAGTCGGAGGTTGTAGGCAAAGTTTGGCAACCAGCTGGTCAGAAGTGCGGTAACGCAGAGGGCAGCCAGAACAAGGCCCAAAGACAGGACCTAAAGACAGGGTCCAAAAGCAGGGCCCAAAAACAGCGCCAGAACAACGGTTAGAAACACGGCTATCAGGGTGCTCAAAGCAGTTGAGCAGTGGCCACGGGATGTGGCGAGCAACCCACAGAAAGGACGTGGCACAGACGCTTAAAAATCAACATGTATGGGCGTAGCGTAACCAATGAACAAACATGACGAAGAACCGATGACGTCGAGCAGGCCTTACTTGATCAGGGCGCTGTACGAGTGGATTGTCGACAATGAGTTCACGCCCTACATGCTGGTCGACACCGCGGTCAGTGATGTCAAGGTGCCGCGTGACTTCGTAGAGAATGGCCGTATCATCCTGAACATCAGCCCCGAAGCAACACACAGTTTGGTGTTGGGCAATGACGCTATCACGTTCAACGCTCGTTTTAGTGGCTCTGCTATGGACGTTGTGGTGCCGGTAGATTATGTATTGGCTATTTATGCGCGTGAGAACGGGCAGGGTATGATGTTCGGTGACACCAACGAACCTGGCCCGGAGCAAGATGGCGTAAAACCTCCGTCGAACAGCACGCCTGTGACCACTACCAGCAAAAAGCCCTCACTTAAAATCGTTAAGTAATTTCTACTGCCGATCTGATCCACTGTATCTGTGGGTGTGTGTCAGGTGCTTGTGGCAGGTCACTCATCGCGACCACGTCAATCCTGGCAAAGCAGTCTGATTGACGCTGTTCCTGCAAATAAAAAGTGGCTGTACGAATCAGCTTTTGCTGTTTTCTAAAGTCTACGCTCTCCAGCGCACCACCATAATCTTGCCGTTGTCGGTATCTGACTTCCACAAACACGATCAGCCTGCCATCGAGCATGATCAAATCAACTTCGCCATATCGGCAGGTAAAATTGCGGGTCACAAACACGAGGCCGTGTCGTTCCAGATAAGCTCTGGCAAGGTTCTCGGCGTGAGCGCCGACGTTTTGTGTGTACATGCATGACCTCCCTGTCATGGTTTGGGTGATGTGACTGATTTAACCGTCGGATGCAATACCCGCGGTTGTATTAACGACAGCTTTCGGTACCACGCGTTTGGTGCCAACCAGTTTGCCATTGTCGTAGTAAGCCCACGGAAGCGCTCGGCGGATTCTGCCGTTACCGGTCAGGGTTAGCTCGCCGGTGTAGCCTTTAAAAGGGCCAGCAGTTGGGTCGCTCAGGGTATTCAGATTGGTCATCAGAAAATAAGCGTCCATACCCAATGCATAGAGTTTGGAAAATACATCAGACGGCTCTGAGAACATCGAGTTTATTTTTATATAGAGCGGATCTTGTCTGACGGCCGGATCGAGTACCCACGGTGCATCACTGAAGTAGATAGTGTTGAGATCTCGGTTGGCCCGTTCGTTGTTGTCGTAGGAGAGTATTCGTGCGGTGCCCATTTTTGGTAGCTGTGCTGCTCTGAAAAACGCCAGCTGGGGCCGAACCGAACGTGCCTGTTCTGTGCCGACAGCAAGGAATACCATATCAACATCATTGCGAATGGACGGCTCGAAAAACAAACGCCTGCCCAGTGCACGACTCAATGAACGAAAACGCTGATCGCCAGCTGATATTAACAATGCATCACGAATCTGTTGCGAGTAGTCATACTCTTCGGTGGGTAAAACCTGCTGTGAGACAACGCGCCCGCCGAGACTGCTGAATTCTTCTTCGAAGGCCCGGGCCTCTCGGTCTCCTCTGGAATCGTCGCTCTTCAATACGATAGCACTTCGATAACCCAGGCCTGCGCCACGCAGCGCCGCCTCGCGAGCTTCGTCTTCCGGTGCCAGGCCGAACTGTACGATGTTATCGGTAGCGCTCACCAGAGAGGCGTCGACATAATTCAGCGTAATGACCGGTACCGCGATATCGCGCTGTGTCACCAAAGCGGTGACCGCATCTTTGCGTAACGGCCCGATGACGGCACTTGCACCATCATTAATAGCACTCTGAAAAACGGTGCGTATTGATGAGGCTGATGTGCCGGTGTCATAGAAGCGTATGCTTGGGACAACTGCGCGGTCTTGGTCACTTTGCCACGCGACAACAATGCCGTCACGAATGGCTTCGGCCGCGTCGCCGATGCCAGGTGCCGAGAGCGGTAGCAGCACAGCAATTTGGTTGATGTCACGACTGGTGGTGGTGAATCCACCGAATTTCTCGGGGTTATACAGCGTTGCAACAAAACGCGGGCGTGCCGGGTGGGCACTGAAGCGATCGCCCCAGCGTTCGAGACTGGCCTCGCGCTGGGCAGCATCAACCCCGCTGCCAGAGTGGGCCAGTGCCAGCTCAAGCCAACCCTGGTAGGTATCGCTGCTGACGTTGGTGGTCATTTCACGCAGTCGCGATAGAGGCTGCGTGGTCAGCAATTGCCAGATTTGAGCATGGTTACGATCAATGACATCCGGGTTGGTTAGTTGTGTCTCCAGTGCAATGCGGGCTTCCAGTTCGAGCTCGGGTTGTTGCAGCACATTAAAACTTTGCGCCTGCACTTCATAGACGCGCGCCCGATGTAAGGGTGAGACGACGTCGACGCTGTTGGGCAGAGCGGCAAGCGCCGCGTCAGCGTCACGATTAAACAAGGCGTCTTTTGCGTACAGAATTTGGATACGCTGCATCAGGGCCAGTGTCGCCGGGTCTGCTGAGGGCGCAGGCGCCGGTAATACGCTGAGCTTGTCAGCGCCGCTGTCTACGATGCCCCGGTCGTACAGTATTTCTGCTGCTATGACGTTGTATTCGAGGTTTTGCAGGGGGTCACTGGTGCGACTGGCGAGCGTGCTGTAACGATCGGCTGCGGCCTCGACTCTGCCGCTGCGTAACAGGCTTTGTGCTCTGGGGTCGGTGACACTGCCAAAATCAACATCATTAAGAGGTTGACTATTACGCGAGGTGGCGCACGCGGTCAGGCTGAGTAACAGCAGGAAAGCCAGTAACGGTTTATACATGGTGTAGGTCTGGTCGTGTGGTTCGTGGGTTGG
>CALDUO010000215.1 GCA_937923745.1 uncultured Granulosicoccaceae bacterium | reverse complement strand
GTGCTGACGCTGCTGTTTGGGGTATGGCTGCTGGTAGGCTGGTTGCCCACGCTGATTACACTCGGGTGGATGCAATGGAAACTGGCGTTCATTGGCGGATTGATCGTCTACCACCTGTACTGCGTCAAACTGGTGTCAGATCTGGCCCGCGACCAAAATATCAAAGGTCACGTGTGGTACCGACTCTTTAACGAGATACCGGTGCTGTTTTTGGTGGGTATTGTACTGCTGGTGGTGGTTAAACCGTCGCTCTAGGGGCAGTTGGCGGGTGGCAACCAGATCACGGGTCAGTTTGTAGAAGTCCCTGCCAATCTCTCACCGACTCCTGCCCAGACAAGCAAACAGGGGCAACAAACAAGGGCCAAGCAATGGCGGTAAAGATGCCTCCAGGGGCGTCTTGTCAGGCCTTTTCGAGTAGCGGGTGGAGTTCTTTGAGCGCGAGGGAATACACTTTGCGCTTGAAGAAAATGACCTGCCGGCTGGGCTCCCAGTAGTCGATCCAGCACCAGTGGTCGAATTCGGGCTTGTCGCCAACGCTCAGATCAACTGCGGATTCTTTACCGACCATTCGTAACATGTACCAAATTTGTTTCTGGCCAACACACACAGGTTGCTGGTTACGACGCACGTACCGTTTGGGCAAACGGTACTTCAACCACTCGCGGGTACAGCCGAGCACTTCAACATCGTGTGGTTTGAGGCCGGTTTCTTCTTCGAGCTCGCGATACATCGCCTGCTCTGGGGATTCCTTGCCGTCAATGCCGCCCTGCGGGAACTGCCACGCGTTCTGACCGACACGACGCGCCCAGAACACCTTGCCTTCATCATTACTGAGAATAATGCCGACGTTGGGTCTGTATCCATCATGATCAATCACTGCGCACCATCTATTTTTATAATTGACGCCATCTCGTTGCCTGATTTTTCCAAACTTTTGACCTGCCAGCAACCCCCCGGTTCCAAGTTGCCTCGGACAGAGCCAAGTACCGTCAGCTTGCCAGGTTTATGACGCGAGTTGGGTCATAAGGTTTAACGGGTCACCGTGGCGGTTTTCAGGTTTTGGGAAGCGTGACACCCCGCTGGCCCTGGTATTTGCCGCCTCGGTCAGCGTACGAGGTTTCGCACACTTCATCAGACTCAAAAAACAACATTTGAGCCACTCCCTCGTTTGCATAAATTTTGGCCGGCAGCGGTGTCGTGTTGGAAAATTCGAGTGTCACATGGCCTTCCCATTCGGGTTCAAGCGGTGTGACGTTCACAATAATGCCACAGCGGGCATAGGTGGACTTGCCAAGGCACACGGTCAGCACGTTTCGCGGGATTCTGAAATATTCCACCGTACGCGCCAGGGCAAATGAATTAGGCGGAATAATGCAAACATCGGATTTCAGATCTACGAAGCTGTCGGGGTCAAACGCTTTGGGGTCGACCACTGCATGGTTGATGTTGGTGAAGATTTTAAATTCATCTGCACACCGAACGTCGTAACCATAGCTGGAGGTGCCGAACGACACGATCTTTTGACCGTCGGCATCGCTTCGCACCTGGCCGGGCTCAAACGGCTCGATCAGTCCATGATCAGTCGCCATTCGGCGAATCCACTTATCGGCTTTTATACTCATCTGAACAGGGAAACCTTTATATTCCGGGGTTTGGTGCCAGCCACATTAGTGACGCTTCGGGGCGGACCGCATCAGGTATTCTGAATAACGATCTTCGGGAATTTGGCACTGTAGTCCTTGGCCTGTCGCGACAACCGTGCCGCCGCTTTCCGGGCGATCTCACGGTAGATGGCACTGGTGCGGCCATCAGGATCAGACACCACGGTCGGCTTGCCGTTATCGACCTGCAACCGGATGTTCATCTCAAGAGGCAATTGTCCGAGCAACGGCACCTCAGCGTCAGTAGCCATCGACTCGCCACCACCTGAGCCAAAGATGGCTTCTTCATGCCCGCACTGGCTACAGATATGCGTGCTCATGTTCTCTATGATACCGAGCACCGGCACCTTCACTTTTTCAAACATCTTCAGACCCTTGCGTGCGTCGAGCAATGCAATGTCCTGTGGCGTCGTGACAATAAGTGCACCACTGACCGGGACCTTCTGGGTCAGGGTCAGCTGAATATCACCGGTGCCAGGTGGCAAGTCGATGATGAGGTAGTCAAGGTCGCGCCAACGGGTGTCATTCAACAATTGCTCGAGCGCGCCGGTGACCATCGGGCCACGCCAGATCATCGGTGTGTCTTCTTCGATAAGATACCCGATGGACATGCTTTGCACGCCATAGTTTTCCATGGGTTCGAGGCTCTTGCCGTCTTTGGAGTCCGGCTGGCCGCTCAGACCCATCATACGTGGCTGACTGGGACCGTAGATATCAGCGTCGAGAATACCTACCGAGGCACCCTCTGCCGCGAGTGCCAGCGCCAGATTAACCGATGTGGTCGATTTGCCCACACCCCCTTTACCCGACGCAACCGCGATGATATTGCGGATGTTGTCCATGCGGGTCACATTGGTCTGGACTGAATGCGCAATGACACGATGCGAGATTGCCACCACGAATTCTGCTTGACCAAACGCCTCTGCCAGCTTTGCGCTGACCGCCGCCTCGATCTCGCTTTTGTATCGCGCGCACGGATACGGCATGACCAGATCAATCTCGGCCCGTGTCTCTGATGTCACCCGTATTGCCTTGATCACTCCAGCTTGTTTCAGGCCTGCTTCGAGGTGCGGGTCAATGTGCTGATCAAGCACCTGTTCGATGCTGGACTCGGACAGCGGATTGGATTGTGTGTGGCTTTCGTCAGACATGGTGTATGAATCGCTCGGATAACCGCCCTTTGCGGTAAACTTCGGGTTTCGGGCTGTAAAACCGTTAGTTTACACCCACCGGGCGATACCGCGTTACCCCTATATCCATCACCCTACTATTCGAGTAAAAAAGCAACAGATCACATGAGTCGAAAAATTCTAGTCACAGCCGCCCTGCCCTATGCCAATGGTCCACTGCATATTGGCCACCTGATGGAACAGGTGCAAACCGATATCTGGGTGCGTTACCAGCGACTCCGCGGAAACGAGTGTCTGTGGGTCTGGGCAGACGACGCCCATGGCACACCCATCATGCTCAAGGCGGCCGAGCTGGGTATTTCGCCACAGGAACTCATTGATCAGGTCAAAGCTGATCACGAGCGCGATATCGCGGGCTTTCTGTTGTCGCCCGACAACTTTCACACCACCCACTCCGACGAAAACCGTGAAATCGCCGAACTGATCTATGGCCGCCTGAATGACGCCGGACTTATTCGCAAACGCACGATTAAACAGCTGTTCGATCCCAAAGAGAACATGTTTCTGCCAGACCGTTATGTGAAAGGCGACTGCCCAAACTGCAAATCAGCCGATCAGTATGGCGACAACTGCGAAGTGTGCAGCGCAACCTACGACGCCACCGAACTCGGCAACCCTGTCTCGGTGGTCTCGGGCGCCACACCGGAGTTACGCGACTCCGAGCAACACTTTTTTGCACTCAGTGACTACACCGACATGCTGCGAGAGTGGACCACCAGCGGCACCTTACAACCCGAAATCGCCAATAAGATTCGTGAGTGGCTCGACGAGGGGTTACAGGATTGGGACATCTCGCGTAACGCGCCTTACTGGGGTTTTGAAATTCCCGACGCGCCGGGCAAATACTTTTATGTGTGGCTGGACGCACCGATTGGTTATATCGCCAGCCACAAAAATCTCAGTGACCGCACCGACGGCATGGACTACCTCAGCAGCTGGAAAGCCGACTCCGATGTCGAGTTGTATCACTTCATCGGAAAAGACATTGCCAACTTTCACACCCTGTTTTGGCCTGCCATGCTCGAAGGTGCAGGCTTTCGCAAACCCACTGGCGTGTTTTGTCACGGCTTTTTAATGGTTGACGACGCCAAGATGTCCAAGTCCCGGGGCACCTCCATTCGTGCAGCGACATGGCTGGAACACCTCGACGCCGAGTACCTGCGTTACTACCTTGCCGCAAAGCTCAACAGCAGCGTCGTAGACCTGAACCTGAACCTCGACGACTTTGTCATGCGCGTCAATGCCGACCTCGTGGGCAAGGTTGTTAACATTGCCAGCCGTTGTGCGGGGTTTGTGACCAAACGCTTCGACAGCCAGCTGTCGGCCACTTTCCCGGCCGACAGGCAAGCCGACTACGATGCAATGGTTGCCGCCGGTGACAGTATTCTGCATCACTACGAAACCCGCGAGTACGGCAAGGCTATTCGTGAAATTATGCTGCTCGCCGAGCAAGCCAACGTGTACATCGCCGACGCTGAACCGTGGGTCAAAATCAAAGACGACAGCCAAAGCCAAGCCGTGCAGGATATCTGCACCGTCGCACTGAATTATTTCAGGATCATCGTGACGTACCTGTCACCGGTGTTACCGGCACTGGCCGACAAAACCGCCGACTTCCTGCAATCACCACTGTCACTCGACGCACTGGAGTCACCGCTGGTGAACCACACTATTGGTAAGTTCAAGCCAATGATGACACGCGTGGAGCAAGACAACGTTGATCGTGTCATTGAAGCCACCAAAGCACTCAACGACACACCGGCGACACCTGCACCGACAGGTCCGTTGGCCGACGACCCGATCAAACCTGAAATCAGTTTTGACGACTTCAATAAACTTGATCTACGCATCGCATTAATCACTGCGGCCGAACATGTGGAAGGCGCTGACAAACTGCTGCAATTGACACTCGATATCGGCGGTGAAACACGGCAGGTGTTTGCCGGTATCAAGTCGGCCTATGCACCCGAGGATCTGGTCGGCAAACAGACCGTGATGGTGGCGAATCTTGCACCGCGCAAAATGCGCTTTGGTCTATCGGAGGGTATGGTGCTCGCCGCAGGTCCTGGCGGCAAAGATCTTTTTGTTCTGCATCCCGATGATGGCGCCATGCCGGGAATGCGGGTGAAGTAATCCGGTGACCAGCAGCGACAGCCTGTGGCTCATACTGATCAGCACAGTATTTGTTAACAACTTCGTACTCACCCGTTTCTTGGGGCTGTGTCCGTTTATGGGTGTGTCGCGTAAGCTTGAGAGTGCTTGGGGCATGGGGCTGGCCACACTATTCGTGCTGACGTTAGCCTCTGTGCTGAGTTTTTTGGCCAACACCTATATTCTGGCGCCGCTTGATGCCGCGTACTTGCGCATCATTGTGTATATCCTGATTATTGCAGCCGTTGTGCAGTTCACTGAAATAGTCATGCGCCGATACAGCCCGATATTACACACCGTGCTCGGACTTTACCTGCCACTGATTACCACCAACTGCGCAGTACTCGGTGTTGCATTATTGAGCACGCGCGAAAACCATAACTTTGAACAGGCACTGTTTTATGGTTTTGGCGCAGCTTGCGGCTTTATGCTGGTGTTAGTGTTATTTTCAGCTATGCGTGAACGACTGGACGCAGCCGATGTCCCCAAACCCTTTCGCGGCAGCGCTATTGCCCTGATTACCGCTGGTATCATGTCACTGGCATTTATGGGTTTCGCAGGGGTTGCGTGAATGATCGCTGTTCTTGTTATCACCGGTCTCGCATTGGCCATCGGTGCCATGTTGTCGGTTATCCATCACCACACCGGCAATAACACCGAGA
Source organism: uncultured Granulosicoccaceae bacterium (assembly GCA_937923745.1). Classification (GTDB taxonomy): domain Bacteria; phylum Pseudomonadota; class Gammaproteobacteria; order Granulosicoccales; family Granulosicoccaceae; genus CALDUO01. Next base: position 39,540 of record CALDUO010000215.1, on the reverse strand, counting down.
CTCTGTCCGACTCCATCAACCGTCTGTTGCCACAAACCCAATGCGCACAATGCGGATACCCCGGGTGCCGACCGTATGCTGATGCGATTGCAGCAGATGAAGCACCTATCAATCAGTGTCCACCCGGTGGTACGCACACGATTGAACAACTGGCAGGTTTACTGGGTCGCGAGGTTATACCGCTGAATAGCACCTTTGGTGAGACCAAACCGGATGCTGTCGCGTTCATTGACGAGATGACCTGCATAGGCTGTACGCTGTGTATTCATGCATGCCCGGTCGATGCGATTCTGGGTGCCGGTAAATTCATGCACACTGTCATTGCGTCTGAATGCACAGGGTGCGAGCTGTGCCTGCCTCCCTGCCCGGTTGACTGCATCACATTACTACCGGTCACACGCTCAGTGGCTACCTCATGAAATCACGCGGTTTTCGGGGAGGATTGACGCTACCGCTGGATGAGTCACCGGCACTCCTGTTACCCATTCTGGATCTGACCCAATCACTGCCACCAAACCCTCACCAAAGCGACCGTCACCGAAGCAATACTGACGCAGTCATCAATCATGACGGACAACACGACACCGATCCACTAAAGAGTTTAGGTGACCCTATAAATGGCACCCGGTCACCAAGCGCCGATCGGGCAGGCATTGAGCATCTGTGTGGTTTGGGTGGGGCCGGATTTTCGCTGGCGCGTAAAATTGCCAGCGGACAACACAGCAACATTGATACGCTGATTATCAATGCAGCCGAATGTGAGCCGATGATGGCGTGTGATCAGGCACTGATCCGTGAATCGGCGGCTGCTATTGTTCATGGCATTGAAGACCTGTTACATCACACAGGTGTGATGCGTGCGATGATCGGTATCGAATCGCATCGCACCACTGAAATCTCACTGCTGCGCCATGCACTCGCTCACCGTCGTGGTATCACACTACATACCATTGAACCACGATACCCCACCGGCAGCGAGTCGTTATTGATCAGGGTGCTGACCGGCCGTCAGGTACCTGTCGATGGCTTACCCCGCGACTGTGGTGTGCTGTGTTTTAACATAGCCACTGCCCATGCTTTTGGGGTGTGGATGCGTGAAGGGTTGAGTCAGACCAGCCGCATTGTCACTGTTGCGGGCAATGCCATCGACACACCACGTAACGTGCGTGTGGCTTTTGGCGTACCGATCACACAGGTGATCACTAGCGTCGAACCGACAATAGACTCTGCAAACCTTAAACAATACGAAGTCACCGTTGGCGGCCCGATGACCGGTCGGGCTATGCACGGCATCGACGAAACCATCACTGCCAAAACCAACTGTCTGATTATTGATCAACCCGCAGAGGCACTCCCTGCACGTCGTTGTATTCGTTGTGGTCAATGCAACGATGTGTGTCCGGTCAACCTGTTACCACAACAACTACACTGGTACGCCCGCGACTCGCAGATCATGCTCGATGATTTGCAACGCTTTCACCTTGATCAGTGTATCGAGTGCGGTTGCTGCGATGTCGTGTGTCCCAGCCAGATACCACTGACAGCACAGTTTCGGGTTGCAAAAGTGGCGCTCGACGACAGCCGCGAAAGAGAGGCACGCGCTGATCTCGCGGCCCAACGTTACACGGCTCGTGAGCTGCGCCTAAAACGACGTGAGCAGGAAAAAGCGGCGCGTATCGCTGCACGTAAAACAGAGTTGGCCAAAACCCGAAAGCCTGGCTCTGATCGTCACACGGCCATTCAGGATGCAATAAAACGGGCTAAAGCGTCGCGCGCAAAAGGTAGCCCTGGATGACACTGACGACTGCGCAGATTATGCATCGTGTGATGCTCGCACTGATTCCGGGTACGCTGATCATGACCTGGTTTTTTGGCGTGGGTGTTCTGTGGAATATCGTCGTTGCGGCAATGAGTGCCGTCATTGTCGAGGCTGTCGTATTGATCGCGATGAGACGTCCCGTCCGTTATACCCTTGAGGATTGCACGGCCGTACTGACCGCTTGGTTGTTGGCATTGGCGTTGCCACCTTTGTTTCCGTGGTATCTGACACTAATGGGCACCGCAGTCGCCATACTGCTGGGTAAACAGGTGTATGGCGGTATCGGTTTTAATCCCTTTAATCCCGCCATGGTCGGTTACGCCTTTTTGTTGGTGTCGTTTCCGCGTGACGTGTCATTGTGGCCTGACCCGGCCAGACTGTCCGAACTCGACGCTGTGCTCCAATACCTGCTGAGCCCCGGCACCATTGACGACACGTTGTGGGACGGCATCACTCGCCCCACACCGCTCGATCAACTGCGCAACACTGCATTGATGACTGCCAATACCGCGCTATCGGCAGGATCCGAATGGCTGTGGATCAATACAGGTTTTCTCGTCGGTGGTGTATGGTTGTTGGTCACTCGCATGATCACCTGGCACATACCGTTGACTATCCTCGGTACGCTGGTACTTTTGGGTATCCTGGATCAGCTTACCGTTAACTCGGGACTCAATGCGCTGACACTTTGCTTTACCGGAGCTGCAATGTTGGGCGCTTTTTTTATCGCGACCGATCCGGTCAGTGCCGCCACCAGTCCGACCGGCAGGCTGATTTATGCGGCGGGTATTGGGGTGCTGATTTACGTGATAAGACGCTGGAGTAGTTGGCCGGATGGCGTTGCATTTGCTGTTTTATTAATGAATTCGGCAGCGCCGTTCATTGATTATTATTGTCGGCCAAAAACAACATGAACACGCTGACGACCGATCCGCGTGTAAAAACCGCACTGATCATTGCTGCCGTTACGTTTGTTTGCACGAGCAGCCTTGCGGCTATGCATCAGCTCACACGTGAACGCATTGCACACAGCGAAATCATTGCGACCACCGCGCGCCTGAACGAGATTATCCCGCCTACCTTGTACGATAATGCCATACACAACGACACCGTGACACTCACACACCCTGCGTTGGCACCCGATCAACCCGCAAAGATCTGGCGAGCCCGTCTGAATAACAGGCCAACAGCAGCCGTTCTGACTGTCACGGCACCCGATGGGTATAACGGCAATATCATCAGCCTCGTGGGTATTGATGTGGCAGGTAATATTTTGGGTGTCAGAGTGCTGAGTCACCGCGAAACACCAGGGCTTGGCGATGATATTGAATTACCCCGGTCATCGTGGATTCGATCATTCGACAACCTGTCAATGGATGCGTTGCCGGACAATCAATGGCAGGTTCGCCGTGACGGAGGCTATTTTGATCAGTTTACCGGTGCTACCATCACACCACGCGCTGTGGTCAGGTCGGTGTATCGCGCACTGCATTTTTTTGATAATCATGTTGACACAGTGTTTTGCGAAAGTAACTGCGAAGCACCCGTTCACGATACCAAAGACACGGTGCAGCATAATGTTGGGCAAAATGTGTTAGGTCAGTTTACTCATGAGCAGTAATACGCCACCGCTGCGGCGGGTTGTGACCGATGGGCTCTGGCATAACAATCCCGGGCTGGTACAGCTACTCGGCTTGTGCCCACTGCTCGCAGTCAGCAATACAACCGTTAACGGACTTGGCCTCGGTTTGGCCACGCTGATCACGCTACTCGTCTCCAGCACTATCGTCTCGTTAGTCAAACACTGGCTCAGGGATGAGATCCGGTTATTGGTCTATGTGTTGATCATCGCCACGGCGGTTACCCTGATTGAGCTATCCCTACAGGCTTTTCTGAATCCGCTGTATAAAACGCTGGGTATTTTTATTCCACTGATTGTGACCAATTGCATGATTGTTGGCCGTGCCGAAAGCTTCGCATCACGGCAGCCGGTTCGTCTCTCTATCGTGGATGCATTGGCACAGGGCACAGGGTTTCTTGCAGTGCTGGTTTTACTCGGTGGCTGTCGCGAGTTACTGGGCCACGGTACACTGTTTCGTGACGCCGACACTCTGTTCAGCGCGCTCGGCCACATCCAGACAATCACAGTCGTGCACTTTGATGACCCTTTCCTGTTTGCACTGTTACCTCCCGGTGCATTCATCACCCTCGGGCTCCTGTTGGCATTAAAAAATATCGTCGATGACCGGCAGACAGCCCGCGAAGATGACTCAGCGGCTGACTTGGTCAAACCCCTACCCACGGATCACTAATGTTTTTTAATCAGAACCGACAACAATCGCGACAGATGTTCTTTGACAGCTGGAAAAAACATCGTGCCGGTGAGCCGCTTGAGCCGCTCGAAAAACAAATTGTGTCAGTCATTGATGAGCACCCGGAATATCATGCCCTGCTCCATGATCCGGCAGATGTTGCCGATCGTGATTTTGGCACCGACGGTGGTGAAGAAAATCCGTTTATGCATATGGGCATGCATCTCGCCCTGCGAGAACAGGTAGGCACTGACCGTCCGGCGGGTATAAAAGCGGTAACGCGTGCACTGCTACTGAAGTATCAGGACGGCCATCATGTCGAACATTTGATGATGGAAAAGCTGGGTTTGATGTTATGGAACGCGCAGGTGGCCAACACACTGCCCGATGAACAAGCCTACCTGGAATCTCTGAAAACTATTTGATTCAAAGGGTGCCTTATACGCCGTAATGTTGGCTGGCTGCGTATCAACCCACCTCTATCGACCGATAGAGTTCGTCTATCTCATTAAGAACACCATCGATAATCGCATTGTTAAACACCACATCCTGCTGTTTGCTGGCGCTTAAGGTACGCAGCATTTTTCGCTGCTCAATAGCATTTTCGAGCAGATTGGTCGCTTGCTGCCTGCTCAACGGAGCAGCAAACACATAACCTTGCACCGTATCGCATTGCATACTTGCGATAGCCGCCAGTTGCCCGTCAGTTTCAACTCCCTCTGCCACGACTTTTAATCCGAGATTATGCGACAACGTAATGATGGCCGACACTATCGCGGCATCTCGTTGGTTACTGGGATAGTCTATAAAAAATGAGCGATCTATCTTGACGATATCAATAGACATACGCTTTAGATACACAAGGGATGAATAACCAGTGCCAAAGTCATCCAGCGCAATTTTGAATCCTGCATGTTGAAACGCCCTGATTTTCTCTGATGCAGTGTCAAGATCATCGATGATTGCGGACTCGGTGATCTCGATGGTTATGTGTTCGGGTGGCACTTGCAGCCTCTGTACTACCCCCAAAACCGTCTCGAAGATGTCACTTTGTATAATTTGTATGGCCGAAAAATTGACCGAAATACTGATATCTGTGTGTCCGTTGTCTCGCCATTTTTTTAATTGGCGCGCAGCATTTTCAAATATCCACAAGCCAATAGAACGGATGAGACCAGACTGCTCTGCGATCGGAATAAACTGTACCGGCGATATGAGACCATACTGCGGATTGTTCCAGCGTACCAGTGTCTCAAAGCCACTTAACTTTCCGGTTGCGAGATTTACCATTGGCTGAAATACCAAAAACAACTCGTCTTGCCCCAGCGCTTTTTGTAGCTGGTTTTCAAGCAGCAGTAATTTTTCAGAGCTGGTGTTCATATTTTCGTCGTAATACACCACGCTGTTTCGGGTGTCAGCACGCTTGGCATCGCGTAACGCCATACGAGAATTGGCGATTAATGTTTGTGTATAGTCCCCGTCACCCGGGAATAAACTGATACCTATACGCGCATCCAAATTGATATCGGCACCATTATAATCAATGGGTGCAGATACGGCCTCGGAGACACGCTTGCCTATCCATGTAATATTCTTCGTGTCGCTAATATCAGTAACAACCACAATCAGTTCGGTAACACCCATCTTTGACACGCTGACACCTTGCGGTGCTGATGGCGCAGACACTACGTCAGAAGTGCGGATGATGCCGTTGATTCGATCAATGACACCTTTTATGATCTTGACGGCTTCTGCGTTACCGGTGGCGCCGCTAATGACATCCATCGCCTCGATAGACACAGATAACACGGCCACATGGGTTCCCAGTCGTTTACTTCTTTCAATACCTTGAGAGATTCTGTCTGCCAACACAATATCGCGCTCAGCATTAGCATCTTTGCCCAAATCTGACTCGCTTGTACCTGATGCTTCAGTGTCAGCCGGCACGGTTTTAACGACAGCACTTGCAGCGTCGGCTTTTGGCGCGTTATCGGTACTGCCGGTATCGTGTTCAATAGTATTAGCGGGTCCGACATTATCGATATCAGACAGTTTTACGACGCGATTCCTGCCCGATTCTTTGGCTTTGTACAATGCCTTATCGGCATTGTCTACCAATTCGCCGGGCGGTATCAGCCCGGTGTGATCAGTAGCAACCCCGAAACTGGCTGACAACCTGATCGCCTGCCCTGAGGGCAGTGATTCGCACGCGTAAAGCAACTGTCGCAGTTTTTCGGCATAGATGGCAGCTTGTGATTCATCGGTGTCAGGCAGTGCAACCACGAATTCTTCACCACCATAACGACCGACCAACGCAGTGGGATCCATGTTATCGGTAAGGATTTGAGCCATGAGTACAATCACCTCATCACCCGTTGCGTGACCATAGTTATCATTAACCTTTTTGAAATGGTCAATATCAGTCATAATGCAACTCAACGGTTTTTTCGACGCCCCTGCCTCGCGTGTTAGCGCCTGCATACCTTCGAACAGTGAACGGCGGTTCAACACACCGGTTAAAGAATCTCTTGTGGCCAGCACCTCGAGTTCGTTTTTCTTGCGCTCAATTTCAAGCTTACTGACCTTTAGCTGCTTGACGACATTTTCCAGCCGCACGTTTTTCTTTTCAATATCGGTAACATTATCAAAGGTCACCACAACGCCTTTTAAAACGCCATCACCTGATCGAATGGCCACAGCATTGACTGCAAACCGGACAGATTCGCCATACGCGTTGGTCACTGACATCTGCGTGGGCTCGGGATCAATCTCACTACCAAGAATCAGATCCCACGGCGCTTCTATGCGCTTCGCTGATTTTTTGGCATCGGCCTGTTCAGCTTCCTCGCTACTCGCCTCAACACCGCACTCACTCCAATCCAATGCGGACAGGTGTGTACCGACCAACGCTGATTTTGATTGACCCAGTGTCGTTTCGAGGGACGTATTGGTCAGCACCACACGGCCGCTGCGATCAATCATTGCAAGCCCTTCGGCAAGAATATCCAACGCCATACTGACTCGTTCGGGCACCACTGCACTCGGATCAAGCTCTTTCAGCGCTCGTTTCAGAAAGATCCAGTTGATCAAAAATCCGAAGAGACCCATAAGCAGGACCAGTGGCCCAACAGATCCGCTTTTTAACCAGCTCAAGATACTTCGCTGTTGATCGTAGTAACTGATTTCGACGGCACCCCAACGGTTGTCGCCGTCAAAGATAGGCACGACAATATGGTTTATCGTGGAACGCCCGTCAGAGGTTGGTTTCCAGTGCAGTGCATGATTGCCGGTGGTAAACAGTAAATCACCGCTGTCGAGTCTCAGTGCAGCGGACGACATCGACTCATTACGAGTTAACAGCATGGCCAGCGATTGTTGTAACTCACTCACTTGGTTTGCGTTGACCATGGCGGTAGCATGCACGGCCAACAATTCAGCAGTAGCTTTGCGTGAAGCCAGATCATTCTCCGCTTTATTCGGGATATAGCCAAAATGATCCAGCATCAGAAGTACGGTGCTGGCAAGCAACGTCACCCCTATAGCCAGTCTTACGATAGGTGAAATATTTAACATAGTTTAATAAAGCACCATCTGTTTATTTACCGATCAACCGGTCTACTTTGGTGTCTATCGACGCACCGTCGTCACCTGTAGCGTCTGAAGAATGGTTATTTCCGTCGCCCTGCAATGCTTTTTCACGACCAGAGACGATAGGCAGCAGGTCAAACTGACGCCACGCGGGCAGGCTGGTGATTAAACTAGCAACCATTGATCCAGCCCTTAATATCCAACTCAGGAAACCCGCGGTTGCGGTGACCGTCAGCCCGGCAACGGTTTGTACACTAAACTCTTGCTTCGACTGCTCGGCTTTACCTGCCTCCTCCATGTCATGATTCATTCGATCAAGATCACGGTAAAAAGGCGTTATTGTCACGTCTTCAGGTATCCCCACAAATTCAGGTACAGCTTTATTTTTCCAGGATTGCAGAAGCTTTTGAAGGGTGGTCAGCTCAGGAGGTGCCTCGACCACCGAATCATCAGCCTGAATGATCTGCACGGTCTCGGGTGCCACTAACTCACTGGCAGCCGCCGTAAAACCTTCAACAGGTAGCTGCTCGGGTAAAGAGACTCGCGGAAAACCTGCACTCTCCTCAACGACACCTGTCTTTTCAATGACAGGCACCTCATCCATGGTTTCCGTGTCAGTGTCGACGGCCACAACAGCGTCTGGCGCGACACTTGGCGAAACGTCTGCCGGGCCTACAGGCACATAGAACACATCAGTGTCATCCGGCTGTTCTGGTATTGATTCCGGCACAGCCTCTGGTACCGGTTCTGGTAACGGCTGTGGCGCTGTTGAGGGCTCAGGATCTACCGCAGACTCCGGTGAAGGTTCTGGTTGTGGCTCTGGTTGCGGTTCTGGTTGCGGTTCTGGTTGCGGTTCTTCGACACCGAGTGCCTCGGCGACCTCGGGCAACGGTTCCCTAGCGATCAGTAACATCTGTGAATCAGACGCTCCAGCACCGTCAGTGACCGTCACTTCGACTTCGAATACGTCGTCTCCGTTTGCATCAAACGGTTGGCCTGCATCACCAAACGCTGCGAACGTGACAACACCAGAATCAGCATCAATCGCGAAGGAACCCGCATCCATACCACCAGTGATGGTGTAGGTCGGCGTGTCATTCACATCTTGCTCAGTAGCCACAATCGTTGTAACGACTGCTTCGTCACGGGCCATCGCAATGGTTGCTACCTCGGTGCCACCATGACTAACGATCACTGGCTGATCATTGACGTTGGCTACCGTCAATGTGAAATCCTGATAATCCACCGACATGCCATCGGTGACCTGCAACCTGATTGCGTGCGAACCAACTTCATTATTCCCCGGTGTCCCCGAGAGCGTCGCGGTACCGTCACCGTGATCGATCAGTGCGAGCCAATCAGGCAACTCAGCAGCTGTAATGGTCAGCGTGTCACTGGCATCCGGGTCATTGACACTAACATCATAGGTGTAGAGTTGGTCTTCGTTGATACTACTGAGGGCAGCAGAGTCAAAAGCAGGTGCTTCGCCAACATCACTAACAGACACAGTGATCTGCTGCAACGTGATACCACCCTGCTGATCGTCAACCTGAACGGTTAAGTCATAAGTGTTGTCGCCACCTGCGTCAGCTGGCGTTTCAAAGTCAGGTGCAGTCTGAAACGACAATACCCCCGTGTTGCTATCGATGGTGAACAGAGATTCATCAGTACCGCCCACTACACTGTATCGCGGTGCGCCACCGTCAATATCGACAGTATTCACAATGCCTATAGCAAGGCTGTTTTCAGTCACAATAAATTCAGTATCAGAGACGAATGCAGGAGTATCATTGACCGACGTGATATTCACCGAGACACTGCCAAAGTCCTGATCCTCTCCGCCACCTGAACCCGAGTTATTGTTATCGTTGACGGTAATGACTATGGTATCGACCGCATCACCAGTAGTATTGGCAACACTATGCAAATACTGCATGCTGTTAGTTTGATTTAAAAAATCATTGATCGCAGCCAATGAACCTTCCAGCAGCAACGTTTCAGTGCCACTGCCTACAACAGAGACACCGTTGGCTGCACTGGCATAGAGGTCGCCTCCGCCAGTCGTTGCCAATTCGACGGTTAAATTACCCCCTCCATGATCACTGTCTGCAACTTCAATGGCAGAGATATCAATATCAGACAAGATGTCTTCTGTCACTGACACAACCGTGGGCAAGCCACCTGCGTTAACCGGATCCTGATTCACCGGTAACACCGTCACCTGAAAGACACCGGTGGCAGGTACCGCATTATCTTCTCCTTGATCCACAAGCTGAAACTCAAAGGAATCACTTAAAGTTTCACTACCATCATGATCATAGGTGACACGACCCGCAGCAATATCACTTTGTGAAAAGTAAATGCCCAAGTCCAACACGCTACCGTTCAGTTGTAACGAACCGTGACTGACATTCTGTGTCAACGTGTAGATAAGAGAGGGCCCGGCATCATCCGGATCACCTTCGTTGAGCATCGCATCGGTAAGTACATTACCAACAGAGCCCTCTTCAACTGTCATACCGGTATTGAGCGCTATTTGCGGACTGTCATTAACAGGATCAACCACCAATGCCACAGTTGCAACATTAGACGTATTGCCGTCGGTATCATTGATCGTGTAGGTAAAACTATCGCTGAGTGTCTCTGACCCGTCGTGTGTATACACAACAGAACCATTGTTATTGACCGTAACGCTGCCGTGCGCAGGACCAGTAACAATGTTGATACTGGCAACATCCAGTGAGTTTTCTGCATCGGTATCGTTGCCATTCACAAAAATGCTTACCGAGACGCCCTCTGCCACCGTCAACAAATCATCTCTTGCTTGCGGCGGTTCGTTTGAGACAACCTCAATGGTGCGGGTCTCTACCTGGCTGGTATCTGTTCCATCGAATACTTCAATTTCTATGGTTCTATTACCCGGCGTAGCACTCGGGTCAGTGTTTTCGAATTGCACATCCCGAAGTGCAGACTGATAGTCGGCAACACTGGCAACGCCTGTGAGGGTCAATATACCCGTGGTATTGTCGAAAGTACCCGTCACACTGGGGGTATTGATGAACACAAGCCGGTCGTGAGCCTGGGAGTACCCGGTTCCTATACTGACTTGCGCTGATTCCAGCGTACTGCTGTCAATGTCAGACACTGTCAGTGCTGAGTCTACCGCTACCGTGCCGGACATATAAGTCACAGTTGCAGCATTGTCAGACACAACAGGGGCATCGTTAACGCCACTAATAAAAACAGACACCGTGCCCAGAGAGATATAACCACCGCCACCGAATCCGGTGTTTCCATTGTCAGTGACATCGATATTGAGTCTATCGGCACCTGAACCTGTATTGTCAGGCGTTGCATGCACGTAACCAATGACATCGGGCGTATTCAAATACTGGTTCAGGTCGGCCTGGCTACCGGTCAGGGACAGTGCAAAGCTACCACTATCAGCAACAGTCACCCCATTGGCAGACGAGGCATGCAGGTATCCACCTGTGGTGGTACTGATTTGTATCGTTAGTAAGCCTGCAGCATCAGCGTCTTGCAAATCTATGGCGGAGAGATCAACACTGGTGATTACATCTTCTGTCACCGTGACAACTGCAGGCAACCCTCCAATGTTGGTTGGCGCATCATTCACAGCGGTTATCGTCACTGTCGTAAACCCAACCGCTAGCTGCTCGCCACCGCTTCCCTGATTACCCGCATTACCATCACCGAAGGTCCATTTAATCTGAACACTGGCTGGAGGCGTGTCGCTGGTATTCGTATACGCAATAGACTGCATGACACGATTGACCTGCTCATTGGTCGTACCTGCGCTAAATTCCAGTTCGAGTAATCCGTCACTTTGTGTGTAGGTACCGACCGCAACAGACGAAAGCTCAAGGATGCCAGCATTAAAGTTAAGTTCACCCGTGGCACTAAATTCGTCGTCAGCATTAGCACCCCCGTCACGAGCCAACGTCAGACTCGCACCACCATAATCGTTCGCTGCATCGAGTTCGTTATCGAAAATCTGTACGTTGCTGTCCATTACCACAGCGCCACCGTTCTCAATAAAAGCACCACTGCCATCGAGCTGTCCAGACGAAAACGCGGTGTCTAGAGAACCATCTGCATCTAATCGGGCGACGACCGGTCTTGCGGGACCAAATTGAGAGGAATAGCCGCCTATGACAATTTTTTCAGAGCCGTTGTCGTTATACAGTGACACGTCCAGGCCCTCTGCCAAAGCAGGTGTATAACCGGAGAGCCATATCCCATTATCAGCGAACTGAGTGTCAAGGGTACCATCACTGTTAAAACGCACTACCGTCAATTCATAACCGTCGGGGCTTGTGCTGGTCCTTGCTTCTCCACCTACCAGTAATTTTCCGTCTGCCTGTTGAACAATATCTTCACCAAACGATGCGCCAATATCCGGATTTGACAGCACAGTAAAACCTGCAGTGCCAAAAGTTGTGTCGACGGACCCGTCGCTGTTGTATCGGCCTATCATTAATTTCAGCGGTTGGGTCTGATTGCCGGTGATGACTATGTCGCCGTCTGCCTGAAGCAACATACCTTTTACACTATGACCTACATCGACAACGCCATCACCATCAAACGACATGTCTAAACTACCGTCCGTGTTAAACCTGACAATGTTCGTATTTCCGCTTGCCAAAAATTTACCGTCGGCTTGCACCAACACAGAGTCAAAGTAATCAAAATCACTGCCGAGATCTACGGTGACATAACCGGTAACATTGAAGGTAGTGTCAAGACTGCCGTCTGCGTTGTAACGAATAATAATAGCGTCGACACCACTTTCGCCGCTGACTATGATTTTACCGTCAGTCTGGATCGTAACGTCGAGCACCTTATCATCCGTGCTTAAATCTGTGGTAACAACACCTGCAATGCCAAAGTCTGTATCCAACGTTCCATCCGTGTGATACCGCGCAATGGCAATGTCATTCCCCGTCACACCCCCAACCAGATACTTGCCATCTGACTGCACTGCAAGGCTGCTTATATAAGTCAATGACGAGTAATCAAAAAAACCGTCAGTTCCAAAATCAGTGTCTAACTGTCCCATTGGGTCCAGTTTTCCAACTACAGACACAGAATTGCTATTAAATGGGGTGAACAGAATACTCCCGTCCGGCAATACAAGCTGCGCAGCATTTTGCACCTCACCGGACTCACCATGACCCACGGCAAAGCCAGCTTGCGAACCAAATTCAGGTGCTGTGTTAGTCGCCACAGTCACTTCAATAATCGCACGATCTGTGAATCGCGAAAAAGCACTGTCAGCAGGTGGATTTAGTACGCTCACATATGTACCGGCAGCCCCGCTGGTCTGATCCCAGGCAGCAAAAATTATAAATTGGTTTCCCGTTGTTACTCCAGTAGCGGCAAAGCGTACCAAATCAGTCTCACGCAGCAGCAGTGCGTTAACCGACGACGGGTTGGTTATCGTCTGCCACGTCGCGCCACCGTCAATTGAATACTCGAAGCCTGCCGTTTGATTTGTTATCGCTATACCTTCGACAGCACCCGAATCCGGATCAGTAACTCTGTCGTCAGAAACACTGGCTAACAACGACCCCACTGTATTGCCGGGATTATTGACATCATTCGCAGCGACAGATGTAAATGTTGGTACTTCGCCGACAGTAACTTCATGAAGAAATCCGTCAACGCCAACTGAGTCAGTAGAAATATCTGTTATTGTAATGGTGGTAGTCGTCGAATCTGCGACAAAGCTTGTCGTTGTCGCAGAATAGTGTGTACCGACTAGCGACGACTCCCTGGTGCTAATAGCATTATTTGTGTTGCCATCAATCGATACCTGAATGGTTTGGCTTGCCGATGCACTGTCGTCACGTATCACATAATTGACCAGATACCTCTGCCCTATCTCTGTCGTAAATGACTGCGAGATCGAGTGAGGGCCTATCGCATCATTTTCACCAAATCTAACTTCGCTTCCGTCTACGGACACCGTACCGGTCGACGTCCAACCCGTCAGGTTACCTGTCTGAAAATCCCCATTGACCAGTATGGTGGAAGTCGCAATTGTCGGCGATGTGTTATTGGCAGCATGCACCTGCAATGCAACCATCGATTGGACAGATGTAGTGTCATTGGCGAGATTGTTTATTTCATCAGCAGACAACGCACGCGAGTAGAGTCGAACATCATCAAGATTACCCTGCAAATCGGCATTTTCCAACGGGTCAGTATGAGCACCCAATCGGGTAACAGTGTCATGCAAGTAACCAATTGAGTCGATAGTATTTGATGTCTCAACCACCACACCATCAATGTACAGGGTTACCACATCATTGGCGTCATCAAACGTCGCCGCGACATGATGCCAGCCGGCACCTACCAACTGCGACCCGGTTACTGTAGTGTACTGTTGGCCGAGACCATTCTCATAAGCCAGCGTCAGATCACCAGCGGCGTCAAGCCGCAACGATACGTTGGACCCCAAAGAAATAATCTCGCCACCACTGGTGTCAATTGCTGTGACATCTACCCACGCGGCCAACGTCACATCAGCCGGTGTACCATACACAGAGTTGATCTCTACATAATCACCGGCTGTAGCCAGGTTCAGCACATCTCCGCGACTCGCATCGGTAGTGACAGTTGCAGTGCCGTTCAGAGTGCCGTGTTCGCTCGTGCCGGCACTGGAGTCATTTGCGTTACCGCTATCAAACGTATAGTGACCGACAAGCTCTGCACCCAAAGACGTCTCAACCGACAAGGTATCCGGCCCTGTATAGTTCGTATCGGGTGTATAGGTGAGGCCTTCCAGTGCTGCATTGATGTCTGACTCAGAGCCCTGAATGATGATCAGGTTAGTCCCATCGGCTCCCCCGACTGTGGTCAGGCCTGTCGTTTGTGACAGAGTCAGTGTGCCGTCCTGAACCGACAGCTCAACTTGTAACCTGACATCTGTCGATGCATCGTTGTCTGTAACAACAATCGCATTACTGTTGGCAGTGCTGAACACAACAGCCGTGTTCTCGGTGAGATTTTGTGGTGTTGATAAATGCGTCTGCGACGGCGCTGCGCCCTGTATGTTATCAATCGTCAACGGTCCGCTGAAAGACCGGTCAGCGGCATTCATGGCTGGATCATTGGCAGCACTGAATTCACTGTTATGAGCCGCATAATCATTCAGCACAGCGGTGAGCTCTGTGTGTACAGCCGTCAGTTCAGGCTTTGGTGCGTATGGCTCAAGCGCCACCACGTTCTCATGGCCCGCATCAGCGTTAGCGACAGGCTCTGTCGTTAGCGTAACCTGTTCAGGTGGGAGCTCGGCGTATTGTGCATACGCGTTCGACACAAGATCCCGCAGGTCTGTCGACACCGTATTTTTATCCAGTAAGGAAAGCTCCAGACCCGGAATATCCGCCGACAGTAGTATTCTTGGTTGCAATATTTCTGCAACCGGATGGTGTCTGTGTGTTGATTTAGCGCGCTGTGAGGCTTTGGCTACACCATGGCTCAGTGCACTATAAGGTTTTAAACCGCGAGGTTTTCGCATGACTAGCCACGAACAACGCGGTCAAACAGGCGTTTTGCATCCGGATCATGCGTGTAGGCAATACCTGTGACCCTCAGCATGCGCCTGGCGCACCATCTTGTTGCTCCACCAGGAAATACGCAGGCATACTTCGCTGCCATGGCAGCATTCTGACTGTTAGGTTCTTGGCAGACAGGTCACTTAATAGATTTTCTGCAGAGGATCTGTTTTTGAAGGCACCAAACGACACTTTGGCGGGCAGGTTTTTTTTCTGGAGTTGAAAATCAGTGATACCCAGCGTGTTTATCTTTGCGAGATAGTCATTGATTTTTTTATTCGTGTCCAGGGGATACGACATGACAAGGTAACCGATCTGCCGCTCTGTGGTTATCTCCTTAACCGCGAGCTCTCCGTCTTTGTGGGCCAGTTTGTTCAGCGCAATACGAGCACTTTCCCGGTCAGGATAAGGCCCAACACTCTTGCAATGGCCTGAGTCCAAGTGGCCTGAGTCCAAGGGGCCTGAGCCCTGCTGAGCGGCACCGTTAACCACCCGAGCGTTTGTTGCCAAAGGCTCACTATTGACCAGCACATCACCTAAGGCCGCACCCATGACAGGTTCTGGATAGGACACAGGTTCTGAATAAAAGGATGCGGCGGCGGAGGCGGTTTGATACTGTGTTTCAGCTGACATAACCCCTGAGCTCGCTTGCGCATCATCAGACGATGTAAATTCCAGCCTGCATCGCGAGCCTGCCGCTATGTCCTGATTGGTGTTGGCCAAATTGAGGCGCACGCCAAATGTCGCACTGGCCACATCAATGATTGAATCCACCCGATCAACGTGAGCGGTAGATATCCTATCCGGATGATGATCAGACCATACCCGAGCAGTCATACCACTCTTTATGTCGCGGATATACTCACTGGGTAAAATAGTTTCAACATGCAACGGATTCAGTTGGGCGATTCGAACAATGGGCTGATCGTTAACAAACTCACCAACTACGCTGACGCGTTCCAGCACCACTCCGTCGAAAGGACTACGTATCGTTTTTCGATCAAGCAGCGCTTGAGCGCGAGCTAACTCTAATTCAAGAATACTCTGGTTTTCCCTAGCCTGTTGCAATTGGACTTGCCCCAGCAGCGCTTCGGTTTTGCGGTCATCGTAGTCTTGGTTGGATATGGATTTGTTACGATAGAGTTCCTCGAGACGCACCAGCTGGCGCTTGGAATGTTCAGCACCGATGCGCCTGAAACTGATTTCAGATGCCGCTTCTGCCCGCGCTTTGGCAAGCGCAACAGCCGCTTGCTCGGCACTCGATTCAAGCACCGCCACGACCTGCCCTTTTTTGACAGTGTCTGAACGATCAACCGGTATGCTGACCAGCACGCCAGGAACACCGCTGCCAATATCAGCTTGCGCACTGGGATAGATAACGCAATCCAGCTCGCCAATTGCGGTAGCGTCCAACGAGGCTACATCAGTAAATGAGGAGGCAAAAACGAACGGTGATACAGACAACAAACAAAACGGGATTATCCAGCGAGCGCTTATTAATCTTTGTTTAATTATTGTGCCTACTGATTGGATCATGCGCTCTGCATTCCTAACCGATGAGTAAAAGCCACCTCATCAGTCAATCGACAATCAATGAACATCCTCACTTGCCACATACTGAATTCCCTCTTCGACCAGTCCGAGTTTTAGAGTCTCTCCTGGTGTAGGTATCGGCAAATGAGTATTAAATTGGAATTCTTTTTTGTGAATTGTAACGAGTAACGACAGGAAGGCGGGACTCACTAAATACCCAGTTGTGACAAAAAGAGTTGCTGAAAACGCCTGAACAGCTGTCGCCACAATCTTTCTGAGCCATGAGTCAGGCGCACATAAGCTCGCTCACCAATTCCTGCTATCGCGGTACCCGCCGGCATAGAGAGGTCATACTGAAACACTTGATGAATGGCATGTAGCCCCGAAGGATCAGCGGGGCTCACCGGTATCGGGCCACCGCCGGGCACGCCCAAAGCACGACTGGGAAGCCTGGAGCCCGCTGCAGGTACCGCACGCACAACCGATGCATTAATGATCACACCCGGACGGTTGGCTAATACAACCTCGGCACCGGTCACGCCAGCGTCAAAGCCACCAATACTGTCCTGATCCACCACAGCACGAACCACTGATTGATCGTTTTGCACCACGTAGGCCAGTGTGTCGCCCGCCTGAATGTAGCCTCCGGCATGCAAATGCGGATTGTCAAAAACCAAGGTGCCGTCAGCTGGACTCTTTACCGACAGGGCATCGAACAATCGCTGGCGCTCCTGTAATTCGGATACCACCGCAGTGACATTGGCCTCCGCTATTTTACCTCTGACACGACTGATTTGTCGCTCTTGTGCCGCCAGCGTTTTCAGCTCTGCAACTTTTGCCTGCAGCGCGATAAGTTGACTCTCCATCTCACGGTTTTTCATGCGCACGATAATGTCGCCTTGTGAGACTACATCGCCGGTGGCTGCCAGAACTTGTATAATTTCCCCGCCATGTTTGGCGTTGATCTGGCCACTGTCCGGGACTGACACAACACCTTGGGTTCGGGTAACCCGGGGACGCTCAACCACCATTACCAAAGTGATCAGCACTATCACAAACGCAGTGACAGAAATTCCGCGAACACGATTGTAGCCCTCGCGGGAGTCACTGACCAGGAATGCTATGGCACTGTATACCGGTTGTACTACTTGCTTGAAGACGGCAAACGCTGCTAATGCCACACCCACAACCAGGTACTGGCCAGCCAGGTATATCGAAATACCGAGCAATACAAACAACCGATACAAAGGTGACAGAAACCCATACACCAGAAACCAGCGGGTTTCGCCTTTGGCGGTAACAGGGGACCGTGCGTTGGTTATACCCAGTAAATAACGTTGCGCCAAATACAGATAATATCGTGACGATCGTGCACCCATGTTGGGTATTTCAGTCAGATCTTCCAGCACATAGTAGCCGTCAAAACGCAACAGCGGATTGCCGTTATACAGTATCGTTGACAGACCACCCAGAATCGCAATATCCAGCGCCAGGCTATTCACCAGACCAGGTTCGGAAAGACTCCAGACAAGGATACCGATAGCGGCGAGTGCAAGCTCCACCATGATACCGGCAGCACTGACAATGATACGTTTACGCTTGTCCCTGAAAGACCAGGCAGCTGATGCATCGACATACGGGATCGGGAAAAATATCAGCAGTAAAACCCCGGTTTCATGAACCTCGCCGCCCCAGGTTTTTACCGCCAGTCCATGACCAAATTCATGCAAAAGTTTTACAACCGGGTACAGGATCAACAGCCCGAGCAGATTAGGCATTGATACTGCTTTCTCGGCTATCTGTGCCGTTAACCCGTTCAGATTGACGCCCACCAAAATGGCTGCGATCAACAGTAGTCCTAGCCACACATAAAACCCTGCGGCTGAAAACAGCCAGCGTGCGGGGACCACCAACCGATTCAATAACTGATCGGGATCAAACAGTGGGATGCGCATCGATATCGGGTTTGCCCACTGCTTTAAAAAACCAGAACGTCGGTGCCGTCGAAAACGCGCCAATGCATCGCGGGCATTCATGGGCAGACCACCCTTCAGCGCTTCAAACTCATGTAACTGGGCGAGCACCAACAAGACATCTTCGACTTCCCATTGGTGCTCCTCTGTTCGTCTTGTATTCACAGAGTCGACGATTTCAGCAATGGTCAAATCACCGTTAAACCGGCCAATTAAATCGTAGGCAGATTGATTAAAGCGTAAGAATTTACCCGCCGTCTCGTCATGTAATACATACCATTTTTCATGGCGGTACACTTGGGGCCGCACCCGTATATGACGTCTCAGGCGAGGTCGTAACACTGACACCTGTTGCCAAATCGCGGCACTTTGTTCGTTGATCATCGGGCTACCCGCACTGCAACCAACACCCCTTAAAACCCAAGGTACCAACGGTACAGACTAAACTTTTCACGTAGCGAGCGTGTCCACACCGAACCGATACTGGCTCGCCCGACTGCAACCTTCGCTACACCTTGCATACCGGGGCGCAAGCTGTCTGGCGGATTGGGTATGTGCGCCTCGACCCTGAAAAAACTGCTGCCCTGTTCGTTCGATGCCAGCGGAAAGATCGACGCTATCTGTATATCTATAAGCTCTTCCGGCATACCACTGAGGCGAAGTGTGCCGGGCTGATCTTTGGTTACTTGACCAATATCAAATTCATCCACGTGCAATATGACCTTGTAGCCTTCCAGAGGTACAATTTCAAACAGCAGTTGACCACGCTCGACGGGCACCCCAACCTGTTGGCTAAGATCACCGCTGATCAACATGCCGTCGAACGGTGCTTCCATTTTGGTGTGGGTCAGGTTTTCTGCGACAAGTCGTAATCGGGTTTCAGCCTGCTCCAACCGTGATGCCAATATGGTGACCTGCGCCTTGTCCCGATTGGCCCATGCCTGCTGGTATTCTTTTGTCAGCTTGTCTTTTTCACTTTGCCATTTCAGTGACTCAATCCTGAGTTCGCTATCATCCAGTGTTGCTAAAACCTGACCTTGTGTGACGCTGTCACCGGCCCTGACGTGAACACTCTTAACATAACCACTGACTGGTGCTGCAATCGCCTGCTGTAATGAACCTTCGAGCATGGCGGTTGCCGACACGCGATGCGTCGCAGGCACAAGGGCCAGCAGCAGCGGCACCAGAATACACAGCCCAACCAGACACTTAAAGCGGGTAATCTCCCTGCCAGTTAACTTTTCTGCGGTGCGTTTCAGCACACTACCAGCTCTGTGCAACAAGGATTGATTCACCGCACGCTGAAGCTGAACAATCGGGCCAAGACTCTCCGCGACTGCCTGCAATTGCCTGCCACGGGTGTTTTCAAACGGT
The DNA here is from genome assembly GCA_937923745.1 of uncultured Granulosicoccaceae bacterium. Taxonomy (GTDB): domain Bacteria; phylum Pseudomonadota; class Gammaproteobacteria; order Granulosicoccales; family Granulosicoccaceae; genus CALDUO01. Next base: position 19,358 of record CALDUO010000215.1, on the reverse strand, counting down.
GTTCCGCTGTCTTTGACAAAAATCAGCACAGCGACAATGCTATCGCGGCTTTTTACCGGCACACTGTGCACCGCACACTGATTGTGATTGTCCCGCACGATGTTGTGCGCGTTGGTCAAACTGCCTCCCTCCTCGGTCGGCATCGGTACATGAATCGCCTGTTGCTGATCAAGGCATTCCTCCATTGCCTGCTCGAGCTCGGTAATACGCGTTACCCTGCGATCAAACACCAATTGGTGCGAGACAGCGACGGTACGCACATGCAACCCGTCGGCAAGTCCAAGCGCCACCAGTGTGCACGCGTATGTTTCGGCCAGATAGTCGCAGAGCTTCATACCATTGACTTCCAGCGGTCCGTCTGCGGCCAGCAAGTCAACCGCTTGCGCAACCACAGACCGATTACCTGACACGAAAGCCTCGGCAGCCGTTAGTCTTTTTTGTAACCAGACGACACACCATTGAACCAGCTGTGTCACTGCATCACGTTGCGATTCAGGGCGGGATTGCAACACAAAAGAAACCGCACCGGCCCCAATGCCATTGACTGTGACCGGACATAACAGTACCTCAACTTTTTCCTTACCAAGCACACTGCCGGTATTGGAAACGACTTCTCCGCTGGCGGTACAGTGCTGCACCAGGCTTTCTATTTCGAGGAATTCGGCCGCGTTTTCAGGCCATACAGCAACACGCTGAAGATCGCTGCGGTCGGGCTGATGATGCAAGTGCACAGATGCCTGCACCACGCCACTGATCATGCGAGACTGCCAATCCAGCCAGAACTGTATGTCGGGTAACAGACCAGGAGTAAAATAGGGAGCTGAGTCGGATGGTGAGCTGTCGCCGGGCACAGCGTCGCCGAGACCCTGACGGGACTCATCCAGATCGCACCGCTCGTCATTAGCGGCCGTATCTGGCGACTTAACCGTTTGGCTTTTTTCTGCGAATATCCTATTCATGTTGTGATACAGGCATTTCAGGCATCTGAGACGCTAAAGCAAACTGAGAATGCGAAATTACTGCCAAGAGTGAGCACTCGCGATAAAAAGGAGTATTGGTACCGAATTCGCTGCACAGATGTCGTCATACCGCTCCGGCCGTAATTATTGGTCCAGACTCATTCTGGCCAGACATATTTCGGCCAGACTACCTCGGGCCGATACCAACTTGGCCAGTTAAGCCCAAGCCAGTAAAACCCCGGCCAGTTATGCCCAAGCCAGTAAAACCCAAGTCAGTAAAACACGGGCCAGTAAAACGCGGGCGCACCGCCCTTGCGACGCTGAGAGACACGAGGGCTATCAGCACAGACAGCCGCACTATTGGCTGCTGCCAACCCGCAGTGACACCTGTTGTATAAACGCCCTTAAGGCCAGTTACCACCTCTGTTAACGGCATAAAACGGCTCTTATTTAACAATAGCGATCAAAACCGGGTGCTGTGCATTTTCCAACTGCCGCGATCAGCGCAGGGCAATTGGCAGGACGGGCAGGGACGGGGCAGGACAGAACAGGGCAGAGTGAGGCGGGACAGGCCAGAGCTGGACGGTCTGGCCTGATTTCGCCGCAAAGGGAGGCTCCCAATGCGGCGTCAGTTTAAAGACTTAACAGTAGCTAACGTGTGTCAAACGGTAAGACTAGAGGTCGATACCCAGCGCCTCTATGGTGCTGTAGGTGACACCACCTTCCGGCAGACCATTAGCATTCTGAAACCGGGTTAACGCGCGCAACGTACCGGGACCCAACAGGCCATCCGGTGTTCCGGCACTATAGCCAGCCTCATTGAGAGCTTCCTGAAGCCTGACCACCACATCTTTAGTCATGTTGGTCTCACAGACAACCGGCCGCCATTCCAGTCTTGCATCACTGATCAGTTCACGTTGCGTCAGCTCGGTCGTGACCGCCGGTACCGGCACAATGACATTGGTAGCCGCCTTCTCAAGTGTGGCGATTTCTCTGTTTTCATACTCTGCCGGTACTTCTATCGACTGGTAGTATCCCGGGGTTTTAATCTGCACACGCTCAATGTCGATATATTCAGACTCAAACTCGCGCTTACACACAGACACACCGGTAGCATTGTCACCCACTGCATCCAGCCAGCTAAATTGTGCTTCGCCAAAAGACTCCGTCCGTGTAATCGTCTGGGTTTTGGCTGCAATGGCAACACGAGATTCCTGTGCGTCTTCGATCAGTTTTTCGGTGGTAACGGTTGCATACTCTGCCGGTATCATCATTCGCTTGACACCCGCGGGCTGCCTTGCAACCTGCTTTTGTATGGTCTCGTACTCAGCAGGCACATCGACACGACACATGATTTCTCCGGTCGTGTTGTCTATACGTTCGATCAGGCCCCGGCCCTTTCGCCACACTGAATGTGCAGCCTCTATCAGCACAGGCTCGTCGATAGTCTCAAATACAGCAGGTGTTGCAATGAAGGTTTCATAAGCAGGTTTTACTCGAACCTGTGTCGAGCTGGGCTCCAGTTTCGCCGGAATGATATCGAACTGCTCTGTCGCAACATGCGTTATCACTTCCTGCTCACTGATGTTCGGCTCACCGGCGTCAAAGTGCTCATACAAACACTGACCAGCAGCAACGGCGCCCACATCAACGCCGGTGCGTTTGATATCGTCCAGCACCCCCGGCGCAACCGGCACGGTATTCTCGACGTTATCCCTGACCCATACCAAACGACTGGGAACCACCTCAATGGTTTCAGTCACCGTCTCGTACACAGGGGGTATGGCGACCAAACGTGTGTATGAGTCCCGGAGCAAAATACGCTCATAATCCACCCCAAACTCAGGCTCCGTCACGGTAATGAGTTGTGTGGCCTCCTTTATGACTGGATTGATACGCGTTGTGCTGTACACCGCAGGCACACTGACCTTTGCATAACATTCACCACCTGTTGCCTCAGGCAGTGTATCGATTGCACTTTTTGATGCCGATGTGCCAGCTGTTGTGTCGTCGGCCGCCAACACCGGTTGCAGGGTGATGGTGCACACCAGTGCCAACAACGCAGGCCTGATACTCAAATACTTCAACGTGGTCATAGTCATGTCCTGTCTAAACGGCTCAGCCGTCAATCAAACCTCTGAAATGGCGCAACACTTTGTAAACGTTGACCAAAATAGTAAAGCAATAACGCTGCACATCACACGGTGTCACCGCGTTGAATAGGTCCCGTATTCATTATGCCCTTTGTCTATTATGCCTTTTGTTCTTTTATGCCACCAGATACCGGGCTATCGTGCTCTCATCCCAGACGAGTCCCGCACCGTCACCGGGAGCCGGTATCGCGTAACCCTCGCTGATTGTGGGCTGATTACCGTTAACGATACCAGCAACATCAAGCCATTCGAGCATCAGCGCAGTAGGCGTTGCCGTCATCAAATGAACAGAGTACTCACAAAACAAATGGCTTGATACCGGCTTTGCTTCGGCCATCGCCAATGCAGCGGCCGACTGCCAACCGGTGACGCCACCAATTTTCATCAGATCGGGCATCACATGATCACTGGCACCCACTGCCAACGCGTGTCGCATGTCCGCAATGCCCCACCAGTTTTCACCGGTCTGCACCGGGGTTTTTATAGCACGCCGCACATCGGCGTGCCCATAATGATCTTCGGCACGTGCCGGCTCTTCTATCCATGCCACCGACTCACCGTCGAGTCGTTGCATCCGCGCGATTGATTCAGCTGGCGTGAAGGCCTGATTAAAATCCATGGCTATCCAGCAATCGTCCCCGGCGACCGCTCTGATGGCGCGCACCACAGCGACATCAGTGGCCAGGTTTTCGTGTCCGGCCTTAACTTTAAAACAACGAAAACCAGCCTCTAACGATTGCTCAACTTCACGTGCCGTCTCATCCGGAGACATTTGCCCAAGACTGTCATACACCCTGACCGGTCGTGTCGAAAATCCAAGACATGATGCAAGCGGTTGTCCGGTAGCGCGAGCTTTGTTGTCCCACAGAGCCATATCAATCGCCGAAATCGACATACCGGTAGCGCCCTGATTGCCCACCAGCCGACATTTGGCACTGAGCTGCGCTGTAATATCGCCAGGTTCGGCAATCTCAGCTGTAATGATCTCACCAAAGGCACGTAACAGAGAAGCGACAGGTTCGAGCATCATAGGTGTGTAAACAAACAGATAACTGCTGCCGGTGACACCATCACGCGTCATGATATCGAGTAACACCAACGGTGCTGCCTCTACCGTACCACTGGCCGTTTTGTGGGGTTTGGGCAGAGGCGCTATCACTTTACGAACGGTAAGACGCTCGATAACTCTGGCATCATCTACGACGGCATCATCTACGACAGGCTTACCTTCTGCTTCGCAGGTTGTCACAATGATAGGCCCATCAGTCTTTCGCCAAGTTGACCACCGTTAGGGTCGAGTAAATTCTGTTAGCTTCGTGATGCTCGCCAGCGCAACAGGCTAGCGTCACTGACGGTCATACCATTATTGTAATTCAATGTGTGTACAGCGTTAATGTACCGGTCCCACTCGGGCTTGATATCACTGACACATTCTTCGTGATACACCGAGGTGTTCAGGGTTTTTATTTGATTGACTTTGATACCGTAGCCATACCGGTGACTACCGTTCTGCGAAGGCCGATAAAAATTACCGTTATAGGTAAAAATTTGCCCGGCCGGACGCGACTGTTTGACATCGGAACAAACCGGGTTCGCCACATGCGGTGTCCACTGATCAGATAGCGGATTGTCAGCATAGAACAAAAAGAGCTCATCAAGACTACCGGTGTCTGCATTCTCGCGAATAGTCACAAACATCCACCACAGTCCGTCATATTCCAACAAGGTAGCATCTACCGCAAAGACATCATTCATCAGTGTCTTCACGTGTTCCCATTGATGCGGAAAACCGGTACAGCGATACAAATCTATGGTTCGGTTGGCAGCACTCTCGGGAATCATGTAGAGCTCATCCTCGTATTCGAACAAAAACGGATACGACAGGTGGTACGGTTTTTCAAGAATTTTTATGGGTGTTGAGTGCTGCCCTTGCTCGTCAATGGTCAGCACCGAGATATGACCAATATTACGACTGGTCAGCATTTCTTCGATAAACACAAAATAGGTTTTATCGCGATAGATAACAAATGGGTCAGCCCAGATACGGTCAACCGGTGGGATGATTTTTTTAAATCGCCATAACGACTCAGACAGTTCACCGTTGGAGCGATGCGCTACCAGCAAAATCCATTGTCTGAAACAAAACAGTTTTATCAATTTCGCCCATGCATATCGACCATAGTGAGTCACTGCAAGGAATAACATTTCCAGATTCTTTGGCGCAACATACAGGCGTCGCGAATAAAACTGCGGGTGCTGATTCTGCTTGTTGATACGCCGGAAAAATTCTGTTTCGCCCAGCCGATGTAGCTCTGCAATTTTACGGGGCAGATGTGTATTGGAGTTCATATACACATTGTCTTTGTGTCGCGTGTGACTCAAAATATCGGTCAGCGACCAGGACCGATACAACACGCTGCCACCATCGAGATCTTCGGTGATTATCTGTAACACGGTACCCGCCTCGGGGGCACCTGTCAGCGTCTCCCAAAAACCTGCCGGGCCACCGCGATATTGTCGATTGTCTCCATGGTGATACGACCAAATGCCGTATCTGGCAGCGTTCAAAATTTCGCCGCGCATAATCCGAAACCCAATTCGAAACATCAGGTCAAGATTGTGATCATTGATTTTGCGAACGTCTTCGTCCGGCAAAAAATCGGAATGCACATACATGACCGGATGCACCTGAATCACCGGCACATCCGCCACCAACTCCAACAACGACCGTTTGTCATCGGCCATTGGCGCGCCGCGCTTGCGTTTTCTGTACAGCATCTGGTCGAACATCGACCAACCGATATACAGCAGACGATCTGCGTTTTTCAGAATTCTGTTAAAAAGGGTTTTGGTGTTGTCGCCAGGACTGCCGTTTTCGATAATCAGCGCGATTTCAGCATAGTCACTACTGACCAGCCGCTCGACAATCTGGTACGCCCAGAGTGGCACCTCATCTGAATCAACCAGCAATCCCACTCTGATTTTGGGCTTCACGACATTCACGAGGCCTTTATTGGTTGCACTACTATTGGGCACTTGCGTCAGCTTTGATGTTGGTGGATTTCCAGGGACGATCTGACGCAGGATTCAGGCCGAATAGCGCCGTCTTGGCTGAATTTCCGCCACGAAACACGGTTACCGTTAGCCGTATCATGATACCGAGCCGGACTTCACTGCATCCCATAACGCATCAAGCTGCTCCAGTTCACATTCGTCGAGACTCAATCCTCGTGCCGCCGCCAGCCTCTCGACACCTGCAAACCGGTGACTGAATTTAACGGTGGCTTTACGAAGTGCAGTCTCGGGGTCAACGCCGGTGTGTCTCGACAGATTAACGACTGCAAACAACAGATCGCCAACCTCTTCCTCAACCGCGCTCTGCTCGCCATGGTCAACAGCCTCCAGCACCTCGTCTATTTCCTCGCGGACTTTCTCAATTACCGGTGGCAGTGTGTCCCAGTCGAACCCAACCCGTTTGGCTCGAGCCTGTATTTTTGCTGCCCGTGTCAACGCCGGTAGATTCAGCGCAACCCCATCCAATGACGAGACCGGTGTTTCGAGCGCGTTCTTGTCCTGCCGTTCCTGTGCTTTTTGCGCCTCCCAGCGAGCATTGATCTCCGCAGGATCAGTCACAGCGACATCCGAGAACACATGCGGATGACGCCGAATCATTTTCTCGGCGATACCATGTGCTACATCATCAAAACCAAACAACTGCGCCTCTTCGGCCATACGCGCGTGAAACGCTACCTGAAAAAGCAGATCACCAAGCTCCTCTTTTAGGTCGGGGTAGTGTTGGCGGCTAATTGCATCGGCGACTTCGTATGCCTCTTCGAGGGTATAGGGAGCAATGGTGTCAAAGGTTTGCGCCAAATCCCACTGACACCCCGTCTCCGGTGTGCGCAACGAGCGCATAACCTCCAACAACCGATCCATTCCTGTCTGCGGGGAGCCGTTTCCTGACCCGTTCATTTCGGCGGAGGTCATACTCAAACCTGCTTTTTCCCGGGGTCAGCCGGTATTACCCTCGGGTACCGACGGGCGTGCGTCGAAGATGCACTGACCAAGAATGCACCAGGACTTTGTATCATTTAGAAACGTACGCTAATGCCCACGTGGACACTTCGATCAAGCATTAGGTTTTCAAAATCGTTGGTGTCGAAGTTCATGCGACGATACCCCAAGTAGGCGTGAGCAGCCGGTACGATTTCAACCTGCAGTCTTGCACCAATTTCAGAGAATTTCTCCGCATCAGCAAAACTGCTGATGCCCGGCGCGAAGAAGCCTTCGACAATAAAGTCAACAGGATTAAATTCCGATGGCGCCACCAACAGTGATGCCTGAAAGCCAATGGCCAACGCGCCAACTGACTCATCGATATCGAGATCACCACCAATAATTTTAATACCTGCGGCAAGGTTGGACTGACCCGTTGCAAACTGACGCATACCGCGCGCCATCAGGGTTGCATGCAACAGGTTGTCGCCAATTTCGTTCGTGAACACACCTACCGAAATATCCGACCCACCCGCACGGTTGTACACCTGCTCCGGGTCCAGATGCACTACCAGGTTGGCCGTGTCATTGGATAACGACAGCTCCAGCCCGCCAGCTGTGGCCAGCGTTGTTGTGACAGACAGCAGCAGTGTTAACACTGCCGACAGCATTATTTTTTTCATCATAAGTTAACCGCGTCAATAAAACGGATACGTTCTCGCCCTATTTGAGCGTAGACGGTTTTATGATTATTTCAAGGAAGCAACAGCCGCGTTGGTGCCAACGTTAGTCGTGATTCAGCGCATTTAACGCATCTATTCGATTTTCGAGGCGCGAGACCGACACTTTTTCTATCGTGCCAAGACCCTCGGCAAACAATGACACACGCAGCTCTTCAAAGGACCAGCGAATCCCCTGGTGTAACTCGACATAGTTAGGAGGGGCCTCCCGGTATGTTGGCAAATGTTTAAACCGTTCCCACACAGGCAGCAATTCGGCCCGGCGGCGGCGGTCTTTGTCCGGGCTTTTATCGATGCCGTCGAGCCGTTTGTTGATCGCCTGAAAATAAACAGACAGTCGGCGCAAACGATCAGCGCCGGTCACACTGACAAAGCCCGGAAAGAGCAAGCCCTCAATCTGGTCACGAATGTCTTTGACAGGCTCTACCCAGCTCAAACTGACCGAGCCGTCCAGTCGTTTTGACAGTAGGCGATGCTGTTCAAAAACCTGGCTTAAATCTTCGCAAATGGCTGAGGCATGTCCGACCAGCTCTTTGCGGTGCTGCGTCAACAGCTGTTGGAACTGCTCACGCTCACGCGGAAACGGTGCTGCTTCAATAAATGTTTTATCGACAGCGGCATTAATGATGTCGGCCACCAACAGCTCTTTCGTGCCAAACGGAGCAAACCGCAGGCTGAGCAGATTGATGTCGGGCAGTTTGCGTTTCAGGTAACGGACCTCATCTGACAACACCCGACGGTACAGTGCGCGCAAACCGCTTCGCATTGCAGCCGCGGCTTTCTCGGGTGTAGCAAACAGTTTGATCGAAACCTCACTGTCGAGTGCCTCGGACTCTGCCACCAACGCCGGATGCCCCTGCATGCTGATGCCACCCTTTTGTATTTCTACACTCTCGGGCAAATCACCAAAATTCCAGTCAATGACATTGTCGCGCTCTATGCTGTTGTGACTGAACTGCAGCAGACTGCTCTCAACGGTTGATACATAATTTTTTTGCAACGCCGACAGATCACGGCTGGTCTCCAGCACAAGACCGTCAGCATCGGTCACTTCAAAACGCATGTTCAGGTGAGCTGGCAGGCTCTGCACATCGAATTCGGCCACCGGCACATCAACACCGGTCATGCGCAACAATTGTGTGGCCATCGCCTGTCTCAAAGCACCCTCGGCAAAAGGCATGGACTCAGTCAACGCACGGGCAAAATCAGGGGCTGGCACGAAGTGCTTACGGTACGCCTTTGGCAGTGATTTTATGAGCGCGGCGATACGATCCTCAATCATGCCGGGCACCAGCCATTCGCACCGGTTACGCTCCAGGCGGTTGACCAACTCCACCGGCACCACCAACGTGACACCGTCACGATCTTCGCCGGGCGCAAAATGATAGGTTAGCGGTACCGTTAAACTGCCAAACTCCATGCTCTCCGGAAACTGATGGGTATCGACCGTTTCTGCATCATCACGAATCAGCATGTCACGTGAGAAATACAGTATTTTCGGTGTATCCGCCTCAACGTTACGACGCCACGTTTCAAATGCCGTGGTGGTGTTGATATCGTCGGGTAACAGCGCGTCATAGAAACGCACCAGTTCTTCCGGATCAACCACGATGTCACGACGCCTTGATTTTTCTTCAAGGCCAGTCACTTCATCCATCAGTGCCAGATTATGCGCCAAGAATTTTCCGCGACTGTTCATCGCACCGCCAACCAGCCCTTCCCGAATAAAAATCTCGCGCGCCATGGCCGCATTGTGCGGCGCGTAGTTCACCCGTTTTTTCGGGTTAATAATCAGACCGTACAGGGTCGACTGCTCATACGCACTAACCACACCTGCTTTGCGTGACCAGTGTGGGTCGCGATAACTGTACTGCAACAGATGCCCGGCAAGACGTTCAATCCAATCCACTGAAATACCGGCCACCTGACGGGCATACAGTCGGCTGGTTTCACTGATCTCGCCTGACACTATCCATTTCGGATTTTTTTTAAATAACGCCGAACCCGGAAATATTTGCAGGTGGCGATTACGGGTACCGAGAAAATCCCGGTTGTCAGTTTTTACAGCAACATTGGACAACAAACCATGCAGCAGCGCTCGATGTATGTTGTCGTAGGGCGCTTCGGTATCATTAAAGATCAGTTTGAGATTACGACACTGCTGTTGCAGTTGCGTGCGCACCTCAACCCATTCCCGTATGCGCATCGGTGCCAAAAAACGCTGGCGACACATTTTGCGAAACTGCGAATTCGACAGATTTTTACGCTGCACATCAATGAACGACCACAGGTTCAGCCATGCCAAAAAGTCTGATCGCTCATCCTGAAATTCTGCATGTAGTTCATCGGCCGCCTGACGTTTATCAAAGGGCCGGTCTCTCGGGTCCTGCACCGACAGCGCGCTGACGATTGTCAGTATCTCACTGACGCACCCCTCATCACGCGCAGCCAACAGTATTCTGGCCAAGCGCGGATCGATCGGAATTTGTGCTATCTGTTTGCCGATGGCAGTCAGTTTGCGTGACTCATTCAGTGCGGCCAGTTCCTGCAGGGTCCGGTAACCATCGTTAACCAGTTTGAGTGCAGGCGGTTCGATAAACGGGAAGTCTTCCACCTTACCCAAGCGCATGGAGGCCATCTGCAAAATGACGGCTGCGAGGTTGGTACGGATGATTTCAGGTTCGGTAAATTCAGCGCGCGCTGCAAAGTCTTCTTCGGAATACAACCGGATACACACACCCGGCGCTTCACGACCACACCGACCCATGCGTTGATTGGCTGATGCTTGCGACACCTTTTCAATCGGTAGGCGCTGCACCTTACTGCGCACACTGTAGCGGGACATCCGCGCTAACCCAACATCGATCACGGCACGTATACCGGGCACTGTCAGCGATGTCTCGGCAACATTGGTGGCAAGGACAATGCGCGGCCGGTTGCCGGGTTTGAAGATCTGATTTTGCTCTGCATTCGACAGCCGGGAGAATAACGGCAACACCTCAACCGGTCTGAACAGCTTGTTGAATTTTGCCTGTTTCTGCAGGGTATCGGCGACCTCCCGAATATCACGTTCACCCGGCAGGAACACCAGAATATCGCGAATACGTTCGGTCAGAAGTTCGGTCGCCGCGTTCAGTACTGCGGTAGGTGTATCGATCTCATCGGAATCGGTGTCCGCCTCGGCGGTCATTTCTTCAGGCGGACGCCAACGCACTTCAACGGGGAATCCCCGCCCCTCCGCCAGAATGACCGGTGCCTGATCAAAGTGTCGCGAGAATCGGTCAGGATCAATGGTGGCAGACGTAATAATGACTTTGAGCGTAGGGCGCTTTGGCAGCAACTGTTTCAGGTAACCCAGCAGGAAATCAATATTCAGTGAGCGCTCATGCGCCTCATCAATGATGATGGTGTCATACTGATTGAGCCACGGATCATTTTGAATTTCAGCCAGCAAAATGCCGTCTGTCATTAGCTTTACATAGGTGCGCTCACTAACCTGATCACTGAAACGAATACGAAAACCCACCGCCTCACCCACGGTGGTGTTCAATTCAGAGGCAATTCTGGCCGCAACACTGCGCGCCGCAATTCGGCGTGGCTGCGTGTGTCCGATCAGACCAGTGACCCCAAGCCCGGCTTCCAGACACATCTTGGGTATTTGGGTGGTTTTCCCGGAGCCGGTCTCACCACAGATAATGATGACCTGATGTTTGCTGATCGCGTCGAGAATGGCATCGCGTTTCGACACCACCGGCAACGCGTCGGGGTATTCCGGTTTGGGCACCTGTTGCTGACGCTGTTCACGCACCTGAGCAGACGCCTGCACGGCGGTCAGTAGCTTGTCGAGTTTGGGATCGGTCGCGGCGAGTACATTTCCGTCGCGTTTTAGATCACGGATCCGTCGGCGCAACCGATGCTGATCACGCAACATGCACTGATCAATCAATGCATGCACACTGGCCGGTGTCTGGATCATGAAATATGAATTTGGTTTATCGGGTGCAGTTGGAGGCTGTGCTGCCTAAAAGTGTACGGGTCAGGCTCGCCAGCCACTGAACACTGTAGTGTCTGTTGTACGTCTGTTTTGCAGTTGAGGTGCAGGTTTGGTCGCCGGCAACAACCGGATACCAACTGCTAGCCGTTAGTGTAACGTATTTGGACCGGTAGCCGAACAGCCACCGGTCGGAGCTTGCGCGTGCTGCCGCAGTGTTGGCGAACGCCAGACTGGCGTTCACTCAACGAGGCGTCAGGCACTTGGGCATGATGCATTAGGGCGCCACGCAATTGGGCGTCAGGCAATATCTGCCGAGCTTTTGATGATTTTACTGACCAGGCCATACTGGATGGCTTCGTCGGCCGTCATCCAGGTATCGCGTTCGATATCTTCGCGTACTTTTTCAATTGCCATACCGGTGCGTTCGCTGATAATAACGGCGAGTCTCTCACGCATACGAACAATCTGGTCACGCTGAATCAGAATATCACTGGCCTGACCCTGTGCACCGCCCGACGGCTGGTGAATCATGAAGCGTGTGTTGGGCAGACAGAAACGGTCCTGGCTTTCGGCTGCCATAAAAATGTGGGTACCGGCGCTGGCTACAAACCCGGTGCCGATCACTTTGACCGTCGGTTTTACAAACTGAATCATGTCATGAATGGTATCGCCCGCTTCGACGTGACCACCCTGGCTGTTGATAAACATAAAAATGTCATCATCGGACTCCTGCGCGAGGACCAACAGGCGCGCCGACACACTCTTGGCGACTTCCTGGTTAATACCCTCACAGAGGAAGATGGTACGTGCATCGAGTAAACCGTTATTGACGCGGTTACCCTTTCTCTCTTTATCCATTGTTATCCCGTTACTCGGACGATTTCATAACTAATCCTGCCGCGCCGCAGCCGCTTCTTGGCTTCGGTCAACAGGTTCTGGTCGTAATAGGGGCCCACCCGCACACGATGTGCCGTGGAACCGTCGGCGTCTTCACGCGTAATAATAAATGCCTCAAGCCCCAGCATCAGCACTTGTGCCCGCATGGTCTGTGCCTGTTCATGCTGTTGAAATTTACCGGCCTGCAAAAACCACGACTGTTGTGCATTGAACTTGGCCGGAACCTCGGTCACCGGGGCCTGCACTATCTGGGCGTTGGCAGGCACTACCCGGGTTGCCGGTTGAAACGCGGGACGCTGTGGTGCAGGTGTCGCAGTGACGATGGCGCCGACATCAGCCTGCTGTGTGGCACCGGGCAAGAGTTTGTAGAATTCAAACGCCGAGGCCGGGGCCTCGGTGGTTGTGGTGTTGTTTCCGTTATAGTCGACCAATCCCGGGTTCACCGGAATTTGCGCCAACAGTAAAACAAACCCTGCAACAAAACCGATCAGAAGGCCAAGGCACAGCACAATGAACCTCGGGCTGGAGGTTGTGCCGGCAGTGGTTTCTGCCTTTTTTCGGTTGAAGATTCCCACGCTTACAAAACCTCTGGAGCTGACACGTTAATAAGTTGCAGGCCATTCTTTATGACCTGGCGCGATGCAAGAATCAGACACAATCGCGCGTTGCGCAACTCCGCATCGTCAACGAGCCACTTGTGCGCTTCGTAGTACTTGTTTAGTGCATTTGCCAGTTCTTGCAAGTAGGTTGTGATCTGGTGGGGCTCTCTCGCGTTGGCTGCACGCAGCACGATGTCGGGGTAAGTCGACAACAAGGTCATCACCGCGCTCTCGTGAGGCTCGGTCAGGCGGCCCAGGTTCTGTAGTCCGGCCTCGGTATCTATCGTCAGTGAACGATCACGCACCTGCCGCTCGACGCTGCAAATTCGGGCGTGCGCATACTGCACGTAATAGACCGGGTTATCTTTGCTTTGCGAGCGGGCCAGATCCAAATCAAACTCAAGATGCTGCTGATATCGACGCATCACATAAAAGTAACGGGCAGCATCTTTGCCGACTTCATCGCGTAACTGGCGAATGGTGATAAATTCGCCGGAGCGGGTCGACATTTGTTGTCGCTCGCCGGCACTGAACAGATTGGCAAACTGAATCAGTAAAAATTCAATACGGTCGCGATCGTAACCGAGCGCATCGCAGGCTGCCAACATTCGCCCGACATAACCATGGTGGTCTGCGCCAAACACGTACAACACTTTTTCAAAGCCACGTTCCATTTTGTTACGCAGGTACGCAAGGTCTGACGCAAAATAGGTGGATTGGCCATTCTCGCGTACAACAACACGGTCTTTTTCGTCACCAAATTCAGTCGACGCAAACCACCACGCGCCTTCTTTTTCGTATAGATGGCCAGATGTTTTCAGCTGTGCAATGACAGCCTGCACGTCTTCGGTGAGTGAGCGTTCGCTAAACCACACGTCGAAATGTACATCGAATTCGGACATATCTTGCCGAATGTCATCGAGAATAGTGTTGAGGCCGAGGTCGAATACCTGACGGTAGCCTGTTTCACCGAGTAGCTGTCGCGCGCGCTGGATAAGGTCGTCGATGTGCGCCTCTTTATTACCACCAGCCGGTTCGTCAGGTGATACGCCATCGAACAACGTGGCAGCACTTCGTACAGCCTCGTCACCGACCAGTTCGGTGAGTCCGCGGGCGATGTCGTGAATGTACTCGCCCTTGTAACCATTCACCGGAAAGTCAAAGGTGACATTGTGCTGGCCGAGGTAGCGCAACCAAATACTGGTGGCCAGAATATCCATCTGCCGACCTGCATCGTTCACATAGTATTCGCGCTGCACATCGTACCCGGCCGCGGCCAACAGATTACTGATAGAAGCACCCATCGCCGCACCCCGTCCGTGGCCGACATGCAATGGCCCTGTCGGGTTGGCCGAGATAAATTCAATTTGAATCTTTTGACCCTTGCCCGCATCTGACCTGCCGAACTGCTCACCGGCTGACAAAATGCTGCCGACCACCGCGCTGAGCTCGTCGCTGACCATATAAAAGTTAATAAAACCGGGGCCTGCAATCTCGACCTTGTCGAGGCGGTCGCTGGCGGGCAACGCCGCGACAATTTTTTCGCTCAGGTCACGCGGTTTCATACCGGCGGGCTTGGACAGCACCATAGCCAGGTTGGACGCAAAATCACCGTGCGACGCATCACGGGTGCGGGTAACCGCGATAGCGGGTTGCACATCGGCCGGCACAACGCCCTGTTCTTTCAACTGGCCAACGGCGTCGGTCAGTAATTGTTCGAGTAATGGTTTCAAAATGATGCCGTGGCTGTTTTATAACTGTACTGACAGGGAAGGCCGGGACGTTCGGGTATAACGCCTATTGGTCAGTACAGAATAGTAACACGCGCCGGAACTTCAACCCATACGTTGCAACGCTATTCATACTCTTTAGGTTGCCGGGGACAGGCTAAGAATCTGCCCGGCGCTTAGAAAAAATCAACCGGGTCGACGTCGATAGACCAACGGGTTTGACGCGACTCCTTACTCTGGTCGAGACGCTGCGTTAATTCGCTGAGCATACGGTTCAGAGACGAACGTGAATTGGCCTGCACCAACAACTGTGCACGGTACCGGCCACTCACCCGCTCGATAGGCGCTGGCACAGGACCGAAGCAGCTTAGACCTGCTACCGGCCTGTCATTCACACTCGCAACAATAGCCTGTAAAAACTGACGGGGAGCGGCAGCGGATGACGCCTCGGCCCTAATTAGAGCGACAAACGTATAGGGCGGCAGGGCTGCTGCCTCACGATCTTTAAGTACCTCAGCCGCAAACGGTCCATAACCTTCGCGGATGAGTGTCTGCAACAACGGGTTGTCGGGCGAGCGCGTCTGGACCAACACTTTGCCGCGGCGTTGTGCCCGCCCTGCTCGCCCTGCCACCTGAACCAGTAACTGCCCCATTTGTTCAAGCGCGCGATAGTCGGTGCCGTACAGTCCGCGATCAACATCGAGGATACCTACCAGCGAGACATTCGGAAAATGGTGTCCTTTCGCCAGCATTTGGGTGCCAACCAACAGTTGCGAGATGCCGCTGGTCGCATCCGCAAGCTGCTTCTCCAATGCGCCACGCCGCCGTGTTGTGTCACGGTCGATACGGGCGATAACAGTCTCCGGGAAGCGTTTTTGTAAAGCCTGCTCGATGCGCTCGGTGCCATAACCGCGAGTATCCAGCCGCACCGAACCACAGGACTCACACCCCTGGGGTACGGGTCGTTCGGCGCCACAGTGATGGCAGCGTAATACCCCCCGCGTTGCATGTACGGTCATATGAGCGTCACACCGCTTACAGTCGGCAGTCGCGCCACAGTCGTTACACAATAACGTTGGTGCAAACCCGCGGCGATTCAAAAAGATCAGCACCTGCCCACCACTGTCGAGCTGCTCACCGATCGCTGAAATCAGGGTGTCTGACATACCCTCAGTCAGCGGTCTGCGCCGAATGTCGAGCAGACCGATCTCCGGTGATTGCGCATCGCCGGCTCGTTGACTCAGGATCAGTTGGTCGTAGCGCCCCTTCGCACAGTTATTCAGTGACTCCATGGACGGTGTCGCGCTGCCCAGAACCACGGGACAGGAACAATCCCGCGCACGCATCAAAGACAGATCGCGCGCGTGGTAACGAAATCCTTCCTGCTGTTTGAGCGACCCGTCATGCTCTTCATCGATAACAATCAAACCAAGTCGTGGCATCGGTGTGAATACCGCTGAACGAGTACCAATGACCACATCCGCCGTACCGTTGGCTGCCTGTAACCAGTAATGCGCTCGCTCGGTATCGTTCAATGCCGAATGCAAACTGACAAGGACACCCTGAATTCGGCGCTGGAAACGCTGCAGGAGTTGCGGGGTGAGACTGATCTCGGGCACCAGCACCAACACCTGGTGGCCTTTGGCCACCTGCTCGGTGATCAGCCGCAGATACACCTCGGTTTTACCACTACCGGTGATGCCGTTGAGCAGGAAACATCCGAACTCGCCGAATGACCCGCGAATACTGTCAACCGCTACCTGCTGCTCTGGCAATAGCATCGGCACCGTATCGGTGGGTGTCGAAGCACTGACCAGTTCGGTATCAAACGACTCCACCCAGCCCTTTTTGGTGAGTTGATTAATCGCCTGTCGCCAAGAGCTACCCATGAGTTTGAGTGCATCGGGCAACATGCCACCGTTCGGGTCAGTGCGATGAATTTCCAGAATACGCTGCAAAATGCGGTGTTGCAGTGGCGCACGGGTCAGTGAATCCAGGGCGAGCTCGTCGGCCAGATCTGTTGCACGATAGGCGGTGAGTTGTTGCGGTACGGCATCACTGCCTTTGCGAAGATTCACCGGCAGAGCGCTTGCCAGCACCTCGCCAATCGGATGATGATAATAACTGCTGGCCCATAACAGCAGCTTGACCAACGCGGGCGGTAACAACGGCTGTTGATCGTGCACCCGACTGACCTTACGCATACGCTCAGGTGTCACGGAGGGCGTGTCACAACTATCCACCACGACACCCACCAGAGAGCGTCGGCCAAACGGTACCGTGACCCTGATACCGGGCTCTATTGGCTGACTGAAAGGCCAGTAATAATCGAACACCTGATGGAGCGGCGTTGGTAAGGCGACACGGGCAATTTTCACGTCAGACTGGCGGAAATACGACGCCACCATGCGCTTCGACGCGTGCTGTAGATTCGCCAAACAGGTTTATCCACAAAACCTGTGGATAACCCTGTGGACTAATGGCAAAAACAGCCAAAAAACCCTTAAATTTGTGGTTAGTCATCAAATTGTTTAAATTTTGAACAATTTTAATATTTCTTTATAAATCAATACTTTGCAGTATTTTTTTAATGAGCAGGACGTCCCAATAAACCAATTTGAGAGACAGATCAACCTTTTTCAGCGTGTGTGCATAAATAAATTGAAATCATTGAATGTCAATAGATTTGCAGCGTTTTTTTAGCCTCAAATGACGAAAAAAACCGCCTGAAAACTACGACTCCCGCCATGATACCGACAGTGTTTGGTACCTTGCCAATTTTCGCGAAGTCTGCCGACAGTGTCAGCCCCCATACCGAAACCCGACACCGTGCTTTGGCTTCACAAACCTGTGTGGCCGTCACCGCCTACCGGCATGGTGGTAATAACCCCCACAACCGATTCTGACAACACGCCAGAGCGACAATCCTTGGCGCGCCGTTCCGCGTATCATACTCTTTTATACCCAACGATCTGGACGGACAACTCACGTGAAATACATCGGCCAACCTGACTTCGAACACGGCACTCCCGAAAAACTGGGTGTGCTTATGGTGAATTTGGGCACGCCCGACGCACCGGATACCAAATCAGTCAGGCGGTATCTTGCTGAGTTTCTGAGCGACCCGCGCATCATCGAACTGCCGCGCTGGCTGTGGCGGATCATTCTGCACGGTGTCATCTTACGGGTGCGCCCGTCCAAAAGTGCCGAAGCGTACCAACAGGTATGGTCAGACACCGAGGGTTCGCCGCTGTTGTCTATTTCCACAAAACAGAAAAATGCACTGCACCAGGAACTGCAATCGAGCCTTGGAGACAGCGTGGTTGTGGAACTGGGCATGCGCTACGGGACACCGTCTATTGACGAAGCACTGACCCGTCTCGAAGCGCAAAACGTCAGGCGGTTGGTTGTTCTGCCCATGTATCCGCAGTATTCCGGCACCACTACCGCTTCTGTTTTTGATGCGGTTACTGCGCGACTACAGCGCACGCGATGGTTACCGGAAGTGCGTTTTATTAATCAGTTCATTGACGAAAAAGGCTATATCAGCGCGCTGGCCGACAGTGTGAGAGCACACTGGGCAGAACATGGTCGCGCAGAGTTACTGGTAACTTCCTATCACGGTATACCCAAACGTTACCTCCTGAACGGCGACCCGTATCATTGCCAGTGCCACAAAACCACCCGACTGTTGGTTGATGAGCTGCAGGTGGATCCCGCCACCGTCAAGGTTGTGTTCCAGTCACGCGTTGGCAAAGAGGAGTGGTTGCGTCCTTATTGCGATGAAACCATGAAAACGTTGCCGGGTACCGGCGTGAAATCCATTGACGTCATGTGCCCCGGATTTTCAGCCGACTGTCTTGAGACTATCGAGGAGATTGACGAGGAGAACAAGGAGTACTTTATGGAACACGGTGGAGAGCGTTACAGCTACATTCACTGCCTGAACGATTCGCCCGCTCATATTGACTGCCTCGCAACCTTGGTCACACGCCATATTCAGGGATGGCCAGAAGCTGATGTGAATCGGGACCGGGCAATAGAGCACCAACACAACGAGCTCAGCGGTCGATTGGCCAAAACACTCATGGCAGAGGCATAGCTGCCAAAAGATAGGTCGGGAGTCTATGGGAGCCGGGAATTGTGCATCCGGCTCTCGAAGCGTTGAAACAATCACGTTTTTTCCGTAAACTGCGCGCTATTCGGGGTGTAGCTCAGCCTGGTAGAGCACTGTCTTCGGGAGGCAGGGGCCAGAGGTTCAAATCCTCTCATCCCGACCAGAAAATTCAT
>CALDUO010000214.1 GCA_937923745.1 uncultured Granulosicoccaceae bacterium | reverse complement strand
AGCAAGACACTCAGATACTGTTGCGGATTGTGGTGATTGGCTCGTGCTGTTTCGATCAGACTGAACACGCGCCCGCTGGCTTCAGCGCCGGATTCTGTATCAGCAAACATAAAGTTCTTTCGAGCAATGGCGATGGTTTTTGCCACGTGTTCTGATGCTATATTCGAGATCGGTAAACGCCCGTCATAGCAATAGGTTTGCAAGTTATCGGCGTGTTTGAGTAGATAAGCCAGGGCATCAGTTGTTCCGGCATGACGCACGCCTTCGATCTGTGTCTGCAGTGCCCACTCGATAAACGAGTGCCATAGCGGTAGTGCTTGAGCTTGTCTAATGCGTTGTTTCTCTTCTGGTGGCAGTGTTTTGATCCTGGCTTCGATTTCATACAAGGCCTTGTATCGCAACATGCCTTGCCCGGCGACTGAACCTGCAGCGCCCGTTTTATTTTCTTTGCTCAGCTGATCGTAAACACGTCGGAACCGTCGCCGTGCATGATCATTACACAGCGCCACGCGTAATCCGTTGCGACGGGCCGAGAGATTAAAGTTGCTTGCACCATCGCTCACCAATGTACCGCGGAACTCACTGTGTAAGCCGTATGTCAATACCAGTTGAAAATTCCCCAAAAGTGCCAATTGAAAATTCCCCACTTTGAGCGCTATTTACGAGCCTGAGGGCTCAGTTGGTACGGCAATTTTCTTTGGTCTTCCTGGTTTGCGTTTAATTGGTTTCTCCTCGTTGGCCCCACCGCGTTTCAATGATTCAGGAATGAGGTCCGCGTGCTCTCTCAGCCGGTAGGAATTACCGGCAATCTCCATGACATTGGCTTTGTGGAGCAGCCTGTCCAGTAAAGCTGCTGCAATTACGTTATCGCCAAAGATCTCTCCCCACTCTTTGAAGCCCCGGTTGGACGTTAAAATGGTGGCACCTTTTTCGTAGCGAGCGTTCACCAGTTGGAAGAATAAATTTGCACCATTTTTCTCGATGGGCAAATAGCCCACTTCATCAATGATCAGCAGCGGTGCGCGGTTCACGTAACGTAACCGTGCCGCTAAGTTGTTTTCTCTTTCTGCTTTGGTTAGATAAGCGATTAAGTCTGACAGGGTGGTGAAGTACACCGCGTGTCCAGCCTTGACCGCTAATATGCCCAGCGCGATAGCTAAATGAGTTTTTCCAACACCGGGTGGACCCAGTAAATGAATCGCTTGTTGGCGCGCAATGAAGCCCAGTTCGGCTAATGTCATCACCCGTTGTTTATCCAGCGTTGGTTGGAAAGAAAAATCAAACGTATCCAGCGTTTTATGCTGCAGCAACCGGGAGGTCCGCAGCTGAGTCTTAACCCGGCGCGTCTCTCGCACGCTTTGCTCGTGTGCCAAGATGGACTCTAACGCTTCCAGCGGACTGATCTCATCGTTCTCAAGCTTTTCCACCGCTTGATCTAATACCTCTAAGGCGGCCGAGAACTTCAGACTCACAAGATGCTGTTTTATCGCGTTGAGTGTGTGTATAGAACTCATTGTGCCGCCTCCTGCGCCAAGGACGCACCGATGGCGTCGTACTCCTCCAGTGAGCGTGCTGTCACGGAGTCTCCCGCGCGCTCTATCGTCGTATCCTTGGCCACCGGTTGAGCGATAGGGATGACAGAAGGGTTTGCCTTACGGTGACCTTCGATAACATGGCGTTGGTTTTTACCCAGCATGAGCGGATGAACCGCCAACAACAACTGACCGTCAAGAATGCGCAGTTCAGTCGCAGTACGCTCTATCCGTAGCGGTTTTCTCCCCGTACCGTTGGGCACAGAATAGAGATTACCATCGACTGAGACCATGCCATCTTTGGTGGTTCGCCGTGCCATGGAAAGCACATCGTTGAAGTCACCGGCAGGCAGCAGACCCAACGACTCCTGTTCTTCCAAAAAGGCCTCATTAACCACCCTTTGTGTGGTGCCGTGCTTGCGTGCGTTGGCGATACTTAAACGCCAGTGGGCAAACTGTTCGTTAAGATCGTCAATATCATAAAAATCGCTGTCCAGAAAAAAATCTTGTCGGACATAGCGAAAGGGGCGTTCGACTTTGCCTTTGGTTTTTGCGCGATACGCTTTACACGCCTTTGGTACAAATCCATAGTGCGAACCTAAGCTCATCAGCGTGGGGTGATACACCACGTTGCCCGGTTCAGGTTCACCCAGCACGGCTGTTTTCATACGGTCGTAAAGGCATTGTTGCGGTACGCCGCCCAGTTCCTTAAAGCTCTCGATGTGACATCGCACCACGGTATCCAGCGTTTGTCGCCAAGCGAATTGCCCCACCATGAAGCGTGAGAACCCGAGCACCATCAAAAACAGCCAGACAACCCGCTCCACATCGGGCTCAGATCGAAAGCGTGTGGTGAAGCGTGCAAAATCCACTTGAGCTTGTTGCCCGGGAGCTGTCTCAAATCGGCGTTCGAACTGATTGGATTTTGGAGCTCTGATCGTACGCAAATATTCCGTCAGCGTTGTGTAGCTACCGGTGTAGCCCATGCTGTTAACTTCCCTGAGCAAACGTTTGGCGGATAAGCCGGGGTGCTCATCCAGCTTTTGCCTCAGGTACGGTTTAAAAGGTTCCAAAACGGAAACGACTGGCGGTCTCGCTTTGTATGACGGCGGCTCTAAACCCGTTTCTAGCTTCTTGCGGACCGTTTTACGATCCATATTGAGTCGTCTGGCAATCTCGGTGATCGAGTGCCCATCTTGTTTGAGTTGATGAATCATGAAAATACTCCCCATAGGAACCATCGCTAGCCGTTCTCCACTGAAATAAACCTTGAAGAAGCGTTGACACGCGATGGTAAAAAGGCAAGGCGATGAACCTCACCGAATTACCCAAAGTGGGGAATTTTCGATTGGCACTATTGGGGATTTTTGCACTGGCAGTGACAGGCGACCGACTGTGGAACCAAGATGGAAGCTGGTCCGAAGTTGAACTAAAAGATATCGAGCAAAAATCATTTATCGCGTACAATTTGGAGGTGGACGAGTTCAGGACGTATTTTGTCCGAGGAAGAGCGGTTGAGGGTGCCACGGGTGTTTGGGTTCATAATGC
>CALDUO010000213.1 GCA_937923745.1 uncultured Granulosicoccaceae bacterium | reverse complement strand
AAGACATGAATCGCTTCCAAAATGCTCGATTTACCGGCTCCGTTACTACCAGAGATAAGATTAAAACCGGGAGAGAAGGTGAGAACGGTATCGTTGAGATTTCTGATACCGGCAATACTGATCGTCGTAATCAGCATTCTGTTTCAGTGTACTGATTAATTAAACAGCATTTAATAAAAAGATTGGGCACTACAGTCTCATAGGCATAATGACGTACTTATTACCGGTTTCGCCAGAAGGTGTCAGTAGCATACTGCTGTTGCCATCCTTTAAAAACAAACATACTTCTTCGGTTTCGACGATGTTTAGCGCATCCAGCACATAACTGACGTTAAAACCAATCTCAACGTCACCGCCACTGTAGTCAACCTCCATATCATCGATGGCTTCTTCCTGTTCCGGGTTGTTACTCGAAATAGTCAGTACCTTGGGCGATAGCGCTAACCGTACACCACGATATTTTTCGTTCGACAAGATGGCAGCTCGACCCAACGACTGTCTCAACAATTCACGATCTACCTGAAGTTTCTTATCGCCATCGATGGGAATAACACGGTTATAGTCCGGGAAACGGCCTTCAATGAGTTTGGTTGTCACTCTGACGCCGGGTAACGTGACCTGAAGATGATTCTTTGAAATGAAAACGGTTACCGGGTGTTCCTCCTTGCCAAGCAGTCGGGCTAGTTCATTCACACTTTTTCTGGGAATAATAGCCCGCACCGGCTCATCGGGAGACAAGTCAGTGGATGTTTCGGAGTACGCGAGTCGATGTCCGTCTGTTGCCACGCAGCACAATTTGTTCATGCCAATTTCAAGCAGCATGCCATTGAGATAGAACCGCACGTCCTGCTGTGCCATTGAAAACGCCGTGTTGTGGATGGCTTCGTTCAGATCATTTTCCTTCAGTTGTAGCTCTTGTCCTTCGGTGATTTCGCCAACTTTGGGGAATTCATCAGCCGGCAGGGTTGCAAGCGTGAACCGGCTACGTCCGGATTTGAGCTTAAGTTTTGAGCCGGACAGCTCAAGGTCAACGCGTGAGTTATCAGACAGAGATCGGCAGATATCGAGCAGCTTGCGGGCAGGTACTGTCACTGCACCATTGACATCAGCGTGTACGCTAACCATTGCCCGAAGCTCAATCTCAGAGTCAGTGGCGGTGAATACCAAGCCGTCCTGATTGGCCTCAATGAGTACGTTTCCGAGTATTGGCTGAGTCTGTTTCCGTTCGACAGCCCCAATGACCTGCTGGAGTGGGTGGAGCAGGTCTTCTCTTTCTGCGCTCAGTTTCATAAATAAGTATTTTTTATATACAAAGATTATTATTGTTATTACTACACAGCTCAAAATCTGTGTGTAAGCGTCATAATCTTATGTTAATCAATTAGTTGGATATGCTCTAATCCTGTTGACTGACAGGCTTATAAACCTTGTTAAAGCTGTGCACCAATTGTGGATAACTTGACCGGAAATTACCGGATCAAAGTTGCTAATGAGTTATCCACAGGTTCTGAACGCATTCTACACCGACAGCGTTCGCAGTAGGTTGGCGTAATCTTCTTCTACTGACTGATCCTGCTCTTTCAATTCGGCAATTCGTCGACATCCGTGTAACACGGTTGTGTGGTCGCGACCTCCAAAGGCTTGGCCAATTTCCGGCAGGCTTTTGTTGGTCAGTTCTTTTGCGAGGCACATTGCCATTTGTCGTGGTCTGGCAATTGATCGGCTGCGAGTCTTGGCCGAGAGGTCAGATAACCGAATGTTGAAATACTCAGCAACAGTTTTTTGAATGTTTTCGATGGTGGTTATTTTTGACTGCACGGCTAATAAATCACGAAGGGCGTCACGAGCGAAGTCGAGCGTGATGGGTGTGCCGGTAAATTCAGCGTTGGCGATGACACGCCGTAATGCGCCTTCGAGCTCCCGCACATTGGAGCGGATGCGTTTGGCGATAAAAAAGCTCACCTCAGACGGTAACTCGACATTGGATAGCTCTGCCTTGTTGTGCAGTATCGCCACGCGTGTCTCTAGTTCCGGTGGTTCTACCGAGACGGTCAGACCCCACTGGAATCGGCTTTTCAGTCGATCTTCGAGGCCCTCGACTTCTTTTGGATACCGGTCACAGGTCAGGATGACCTGGCTACCACCCTCAAACAATGCGTTGAAGGTGTGAAAAAACTCTTCCTGGGTTCGGTCTTTGCCGGCAAAGAACTGAATGTCGTCGATAAGCAAAGCATCAAGACCACGGTAGAACCGTTTGAAATCGTTGATGGTGTTTCGCTGAAGTGCCGAGACCATTTCTGACACGTAACGCTCTGAATTCAGATACATCACGCGGGCACCAGGCCGGTTTTTCAGGATGCTGTTACCCACAGCGTGCATCAGATGGGTTTTACCCAACCCGGAAGCGCCACAGATAAAAAACGGGTTGTACGATGAGCCGGGGTTTTTACCGATCTGCATAGCGGCGGCCCGGCCCAACTGGTTGGATTTGCCTTCAACAAAATTGTCGAACACAAAATCAGCATTGAGTCGTGCGCGTTGTGTCGCCATGGCCAGATCACCCGCGCTGATAACTGCTGGTGGCTGGCCAGACGACGGTTTGCGTGCTCGGGCTGTGTCGAGTACGGGTGCTTCAATCGGCATGGGGGTGCTACCGCCAATCTCCAGCGCAACGTCGATAGCGAGGTCTGGGCTTAACAGGTTAGCGATTTCTCTGATTCTGCTGACGTATCGGGTTTCAACGGCGTCACGTACGAACTGATTCGGTGCCATAATCACAAGCTTCGAACCGTCGTGCGTCGCCTGAAGCGGCCTGATCCATGTGTTGAGCTGTTGTTCTGTTAGTTCGTTCTCAAGCTGAGAGAGGCAGCGATCCCAAATTGGCGTGTTCAAGCGATCAGGTCTCCCGGTGATCTGGTTTCCGTGGGTCTCTTCGTCAAATTTCAGCGACAGTGGGACCGTATGGCAGTGACGTTGGATAACGGGGGATGTTACCGACAGACCGACAAAACGAGCAAATCATTTACGGAAAAACGATTGAGTACGGATCTCCTGATCTTTGCCAAGTAGATACCGGTCGGGGCAGCTATATTATTACCGTTAGCCTAACTTATCCACCCCGACGTTAGAGTTAATAAACCCCGTGACGCCTCGCGAACCGAGGCAAAACCGGTTGACGTTTTGCCCACAAAAACATACTATCGCGCGTCCGGTGAGATGCTGGGACGTTTGAGACCCTGACCGTCACAGCCCACCCCAAAGATTTAGGTAGAGAGCCAGACCATGAAACGCACATTCCAGCCCAGCAACATCAAACGAGCCCGCACCCACGGTTTTCGCGCCCGCAAAGCAACTCGCGGTGGCAGAGCGGTGCTGGCAGCTCGACGACGTAAGGGCCGCGCTCGACTCAGCGCATAATACAAAATCGCATTCATCGAGCAGGCTACAACGCACTGATCCAGACTGCCGATCCAGCCCAGCCCTAGCATACAAAGCCCCGTTCAAAGCCGTGGAAATCGGCTTGAATACACCCGGTGCCGTGGTGTAGCTCAAGCGATAGCCGCCACGTTGTGGTTCTCGCCTGTGAAACACGGCGCACAAGACCGAACGGTGGCATAGCCCCAAAAAGGTATCAGGCGCACACCCAAGCCAGGATAGTGTCGGTTCGATTGCCCTGAGCCAGACACCTGTGAGCCAGACACCTGAAGGATCAGGGCCCGTCCAGTCTTTGGTGATTCCCGGTTGTTTTTGGCAATCCCGAATCGCCACCGGCAGGTCACAGGCCAGATACCCGCAATGGTCCAAGCCACAATTAAAGCGCCAATTTAGGCAATGCGCCAAGCTAGGCAAAGTGCCAAGTCAGGTGATTCAGAGTTTGGTGGTTCAGGATTCGGTGACCGAGGGTTCGGTGTTTAGGGGTTTGGTGACCGGGGGCCCGCTGAGTCAGGTTCCGGTAACCGTACAAAGCCCACACCGTCAGGGGTAATCGCCTGCATCAGCCATCTGGCTTTCGGGGAAACTCGGGGTGAAAATTACGGACCCTAAATTATTACGGACCCTGACTTATTACGGAGCCTGATTATCACGGAGCCCAAATTATTAAGGACCTGAGGGTTTCGGTCGGGTGAACAATCTGCGGGTTTCGGTTGGCTGGTGTTTTACCCGGCGTTGTTAAAACCAGACAAGCATGTGTGCCTCAGGTGTTTGAGAGGCAGTCGGCATCATAGCCGTTGCGGTAAACTTGTGGCTCCACGACAGAGGCGAAAGCCCGGCTGACAGCACCATCAAAAAGTATCACTTTCCAAGGTCACACAGACTTCTGAATGCAAAAGCGTATTCTGACGTGTTCGCGAAGAATATCCGGGTGACAGATCCGTACTGGACCGTGCTGATCAGAATACCAGAGGGCGAAGGGCGGCTCGGTATGGCGATCGCAAAAAAACGTGCCAAGCGAGCAGTAGACCGAAACCGGCTCAAGCGGTTGGTACGGGAGTCTTTCAGACACAACCATGAACGATTGGCGCGGTTCGATATTGTGGTCATGAACAAAGACATCACAGCGGCGACAGACAACAAGTTACTGGTCAAGAGCCTGGATACCCTCTGGAGCAAGGCGATCAAACGCATTGGTACTCCGGGCAAATGACGGAGTCACTTAATTTCGGCAAAAAGGTGTCGGCCTCGAAAAAAACCGTCAGCCAGCTGGTCGATGCTGTCGCATCTCTGGTAGCACGACTGCTCACAGCCATAATACGTTTTTACCAACGCTGGATAAGCGCAGCTCGGCCGCCAACTTGCCGATTTTATCCCAGCTGTTCCACCTACACTCTTGAGGCAGTAGAATGCCACGGCCCATGGCGCGGACTGTTGCTGGGGCTCAAACGATTGGCAAAGTGCCATCCGTTCCACAAGGGCGGATTCGATCCCGTACCCACACCTACTGTGGCTAAACACGATTCTGATTGATGGAAAATCAAAGATTACTGTTATACATGGCGTTAGGCTTTATCTCCCTGCTGCTGTTTCAGGCTTGGCAGGCAGATTATGGTCCGCAACCGGTACCGCGGCAGACTACCGCTGAAGTAGCGGGAGCTACGGAAGAGGGCGCAGCGGATATTCCAACCGCATCAACTCGAGTTGGGCAAACCGTCTCGGGCGTCACGGCTAACGACACCAGTGCAACGGCGACTGCCGCAGATGCCGGTGTTCGTATCACAGTCGATACCGATGTGGTGAACGCCATCATTGATTCACGCGGTGGCAATATCGTGTCGTTAACACTCGACAATTATCCCGTGTCGATCGACGACCCTAACACCCCCTTCGAATTAATGAGCGACTCACCGGATAATTTCCTGATCGCGCAATCCGGGTTACAGGCCGGTGACGGATCCACGTCACCAACGCACAAATCGGTCTACC
Source organism: uncultured Granulosicoccaceae bacterium (assembly GCA_937923745.1). Taxonomy (GTDB): domain Bacteria; phylum Pseudomonadota; class Gammaproteobacteria; order Granulosicoccales; family Granulosicoccaceae; genus CALDUO01. The sequence goes on along the minus strand of CALDUO010000213.1, from coordinate 6,155 downwards.
AAAGTGCGGCTACAGAATACGTACTCGGCGCTGATCAGACAGAACTGACCATTCCGTTGGTGTGGGAAGAAAACGGTGTCCGCGTGACCAAAACGTTTACGTTTCTGCGTGACTCCTACGAGATTAAAGTTGACTACCTGATTGAAAACACAGGCACGCAAACATGGGCTGCCAGCCAGTATTACCAATTGCAGCGCAAGGCGGTCACGTCTGATGAGACCAGCCAGTTTATCCGTACCTACACCGGTGCCGTGGTTAGCACCGCTGAAGAGACATATCGTAAAGTTGATTTTGGTGACATTGAAGACGGTAACTTGTCAGTGAGAAATACCGGTGGTTGGATCGCAATGATTCAGCACTATTTCGCTGGCGCGTGGGTTCCACTGGAAACCGCCACCAATACGTTCTACACCATTCATTTGGCGAATCAAAATCGCTACATCGTCGGTATGAACTCCGATTTAATCTCTGTAGAACCGGGAGCGACCGCGTCGTTGTCGGCCACCGCGTATGTGGGGCCCAAAGTACAAGAGTGGTTAAACGCTGCAGCAGACAAACTTGAACTCACTGTTGACTACGGCTGGCTGACCATTTTGGCGCAACCGCTATTTTGGTTGCTGAACAAGCTGCATTCGATAGTGGGCAATTGGGGTTGGGCGATTATTTTACTGACCTGTATTATCAAGCTTATTTTTTATCCGCTGTCACAGGCCAGTTACAAGTCGATGGCGCGTATGAAAAAACTCCAGCCAAAATTGGTTTCGCTAAAAGAGCGGTACGGTGATGACCGAGCCAAGATGGGTCAGGCCACCATGGAGTTATACAAAAAAGAAAAAGTAAATCCGCTGGGTGGGTGTTTACCCATGCTGGTGCAGATACCCGTGTTTATCGCGCTGTATTGGATGCTGCTGGAAAGTGTTGAATTGCGTCAAGCGCCGTGGGCACTCTGGATCAAAGATTTAGCCATAAAAGACCCGTTGTATATATTGCCGGTCATTATGGGCGTTACCATGTTTATTCAACAGCGTCTGAACCCGGCGCCGGTTGATCCGATACAGGCAAAAGTGTTTATGGTGCTACCGCTAATATTCACGGTATTTTTTGCCTTTTTCCCGGCCGGACTCGTGCTGTACTGGATTGTGAATAACACACTGTCTATTGCACAGCAGTACTACATTACCCGGCATGTGATCGGAGAAAAGTAATACAGGCCTCTGACAAAAGTTCTGTCGGTAATGCCGATAATACAATAGCTGGCGCACCTGCAAATAACACGCAGGGCGCTGGCGTTGTCACCGATACTATTGCGGCAATATCAACCGCACCCGGTCGCGGAGGTATCGGTGTTGTTCGAATCAGTGGTAGCGATGCTTATAGAATAGGGTGCGCTATCACGGGACAAGCGCTCACACCTCGCCAGTGTCTTTATACCCCGTTTATCGATTGTACAGATAAACACTATTCCGCCTTTTCCAAAACACACGATAACAACACGGGCGACATAAACGCCCGCGCTAACAGCATTGACCAAAACAAGTTGGATAAAGACAATGCTGGCGCAAAGGCCATCATCGATTATGGCATTGCAGTGTATTTCAAAAACCCCGAATCCTACACGGGTGAAGATGTTGTTGAATTGCAGGGGCATGGCGGACCTGCGGTATTAAGCCTGCTGTTGAAAAGTGTATTGTCCGTTGGCGCCCGACAGTCACGTCCCGGCGAATTTACCGAGCGGGCCTTTCTGAATGACAAGCTTGATCTTGCGCAGGCGGAAGCGGTCAGTGATCTCATTGAAAGTGATAGTGAAGCGGCAGCCAAAGCGGCTGTGCGTTCACTCGGTGGTGCACTGTCTGATGCTGTCAGCGATCTGCTGGAACAACTCATTGCATTACGCATTTATATTGAAGCTGCGCTCGATTTTGCCGAAGAAGAAATAGATTTTTTGTCGAGTGACGAGCTTAAACACCGCACCCAAACGTTAATGGATGCGTTTGATCAGTCGATAGCTGCATCGCAACAAGGCAGGTTATTAAAAGAAGGTTTGAGTTTGGTCATTGCCGGCAAGCCCAATGCCGGAAAGTCGAGCCTGTTAAACCGGTTGTCCGGTAAAGACAGCGCGATCGTCACAGACATACCCGGTACAACACGCGATGTATTGCGTGAGCATATAGAGCTTGATGGGTTGCCTCTACATATCATCGATACGGCAGGCCTTCGGGACAGTGATGATCCGGTTGAGCGAGAAGGCGTGCGTCGCGCCAGACACGAAATTAACCAAGCCGATCGCGTATTGTTGGTTGTCGATGCCAATGACCCCGAACCCCCCGAGTTGCCGGCTGATATACCTGCTGATGTGCCGGTCGACATTATCTATAACAAGATTGATCAGACCGGTGATGCCGTCTCTATTGACTACACAGCAACAGGCACTGCAACGATCAAATTGTCTATCAAACAAGACACCGGGATAGATTTGCTCATCGGTCACCTGACTGACAGCGTGGGTTTTCAAAGCGATACCGAGGGCGTGTTTCTGGCAAGACAGCGTCATGTGGACGCACTGATCGAGGCGCGTGCCGCCACGAAACAGGCAATCGCACAGGTGTCCAACGGTGATATGCCCGAGCTTGCCGCCGAAGATTTGCGTCGTGCGCAGCGTGCGTTAAATGAAATTACCGGCGAATTCAGTAACGATGATTTGCTCGGCCGGATCTTTGCCGGGTTTTGTATTGGTAAATAGAAACCCGGAATACCCGATATTTCCGGAGCTGTGCACGTGCTTTCAGCGCACAGGTGCTCTAAAATGCGCAGCTCTTTGACTGCTGTCGCGCCTAAATCCCTAGCTGGTGGTGCCTAACATGCTGTACCCCGAACAATTTGACGTCATCGTCGTCGGTGGCGGACACGCCGGAACCGAGGCTGCATTGGCGGCTGCACGTACCGGTGTCCGTACACTGCTGCTCACCCACAACATCGAAACACTGGGTCAAATGAGCTGTAACCCCGCTATTGGGGGGATCGGCAAAGGGCACTTGGTGAAAGAAATAGATGCGCTTGGCGGCGCGATGGCCAAGGCTGCAGATCTTGCCGGTATTCATTTCAGAACCCTGAATGCCCGGAAGGGTGCCGCAGTTCGGGCCACCCGGGCGCAAGCAGATCGTAGCCTGTATCGAAGTGCTATTCGGCAAATTATTGAGAATCAGCCAAACCTTCAGGTCTTCCAGCAAGCCGTCGACGACCTGATGATCGAGAACGATCAAATCGCCGGGGTCAAAACACAGTTGGGTGTCTCTATCCGTTGCCGCCATGTAGTGCTGACGGTCGGGACGTTCCTCGCCGGTAAAATTCATGTGGGCGATGCCAACCACTCGGCTGGCCGTGCCGGCGACCCACCGTCGACTACACTGGCGCTGAAACTGCGCGAACTTCCGTTTGCAACCGGGCGCCTGAAAACCGGCACACCGCCCAGGATAGACAGCCGTACCATTGATTACGCTGATCTTGAGCCGCAGCCTGGCGATGAGCCGCGCCCGGTATTTTCGTATTTGGGCTCAGCCGATCAGCATCCGGCGCAGGTGCACTGTCATATCACCCACACCAATGCCAAAACGCACGACATCATTCGTGGTGCGCTGGACCGTTCGCCGTTGTTTTCCGGTGATATTGAGGGGGTGGGGCCGCGCTATTGTCCTTCGATAGAAGACAAGGTGGTCAGATTTGCAGACCGGGATTCTCACCAGATCTTTATCGAGCCGGAAGGGCTGACTACACACGAGATATACCCGAACGGCATTTCGACCAGCTTGCCGTTTGATGTGCAAATAGACTACGTGCGCTCGATCAAAGGGTTTGAAAATGCGCACATCACCCGGCCCGGGTATGCCATTGAGTATGATTTCTTTGATCCACGTGGTCTCAAGACCTCCCTGGAAACCAAGTCTTTGGCGGGGCTGTATTTCGCCGGACAAATCAACGGTACAACCGGTTATGAAGAAGCGGCGGCACAGGGTCTGGTAGCCGGACTGAATGCGGCCAGAGCTTCGCGTGAGCTTGAACCGTGGGCACCGGCGCGTGATGAGGCTTACATAGGCGTACTGATTGATGACCTCATTACCATGGGCACCAACGAACCCTATCGTATGTTTACCAGTCGCGCTGAATTTCGGTTGTTGCTGCGCGAAGACAATGCCGACGCCCGACTGACCGAAGTTGGCCGAACTTTGGGTCTTGTCGACGATGAGCGCTACCGTCGGTTCAGCGACAAAATGCAGGCAATCGAGACCCTGAAAACCGGCATCACTCGCTGTTTTATTCATCCGGGCACACCGCAGGCTGAGGCATTGCAGCAAGCCACCGGCGTGTCACTGACCCGTGAAAAGCCGCTGACCGATTTGCTGAAAATGCCGGAGATATCACTCAAGTTGTTGCTCGATATCACGCAGGTCGGCCGCGATGCGGCGCCCGACGTAATTCAGCAAGTTGAAATACAGGGTAAATACGCCGGTTATGTTGACCGTCAAAAGCTCGATATCGCCAAGGTCAAGACACAGCAAGCCATCGCGCTGCCGATCGAGCTTGATTACAGCGATGTTCAGGGTTTGTCGAATGAGGTGCGCCAGAAACTCGCCGATCATCGCCCGGAGACTATTGGTCAGGCATCGCGTATTCAAGGCGTGACACCCGCTGCAGTGTCGTTGTTGTTGGTGCACCTGAAAAAGCAGACACTGGCCACAGAACTCAGTGCCTGAGCACAATGCCAATCTGCGGCGCACGGTCATCGAGCCGTCAGATGTGTCATGTCTGAGGAGCCGCTAACGCAACGTTTGCAAGCCGGTGCGCGTCAATTGAACATCGACCTCAATGATGTGCAATCCAGTCAGCTGCTCGCCTATTTGGCGTTGCTGCAAAAATGGAACAAGGTGTACAACCTGACCGCCGTTCGCGATCCGCAGCTCATGATCAGTCGCCATCTGCTCGATAGCCTGTCGGTTCTGCCATTCCTTAAATCCGAAGCCACCCGTCTGATTGATGTAGGCAGTGGTGCCGGACTACCGGGCATTCCGTTGGCGATTATGCGTCCGGCTCTGGTCTGTTCTCTCATTGACACCAACGGCAAAAAATCCAGGTTTCAACAACAGGTGAAAACGGAGCTTGGGTTATCTAATGTTGAGGTTGTGCACGCGCGGGTCGAAGATGCAACGGTGTCGCCAGCGGATTATGTGGTTGCAAGGGCTTTTGCCGCACCTGAGGTGATGGTGCAGAGTGCGAGTCATTTGTGTCGGGATGATGGCCGCATGTTGTTTATGCTGGGGCAGGATACCCACGACTTTAGCCAGATATCCCATGACTTCTGTCTTGAAACACATGTCGATATTCAGGTGCCGTTTGAATCTGGCCAACGTCATATTGCGATTTGTCGGCGAACGGATAAAGACAGACCGACCCTAAACTGAATATACTGGCGTAATGACAACCTCGTTAAACCAAAAGCCCACAGGGCGCACGATCGCTATCGCCAATCAAAAGGGTGGCGTCGGCAAAACCACGACTTGCGTCAGCCTTGCAGCCGCGCTGGTGAGCATGCAAAAAAGAGTGTTGCTCATAGATCTCGACCCCCAAGGCAATGCGACTATGGGGTGTGGGATAGACAAATACGCGCTGGAAACATCCATGTATGACGTGCTGGTGGACAACATGCCACTCAGTCATGTTATCCAGAACCCGGAGCCGGGCACCACGCCTGATGTACTGCCGGCCAACGCAGACCTGACTGCCGCAGAAATAGAGTTGCTGCAGTCACCGGATCGTGAACATATTCTGGCCGATCGGTTGACCAGCCTGACCGGACGATACGACTATGTGTTGCTCGATTGTCCACCCTCGTTAAATATTTTGACGCTCAACGCGTTTGTCGTGGCAGACAGTGTGCTGATCCCGATTCAGTGCGAGTACTACGCGTTGGAAGGGCTGTCGGCGTTACTGAAAACCATTGACGATGTTCGGGCAACGGTTAATCCGTCACTCGAAATTGAAGGGCTGCTTCGCACCATGTTTGATAATCGTAACAACTTGGGTAACGAAGTCTCTGCCCAGCTGGTCCAGCATTTTGGTGATCAGGTGTTTCGTACCGTCATTCCCCGTAACGTCAGACTCGC
>CALDUO010000212.1 GCA_937923745.1 uncultured Granulosicoccaceae bacterium | reverse complement strand
AGCAGGAAAAAGGAAAGTGGCGTCCCCTAGGGGACTCGAACCCCTGTTACCGCCGTGAAAGGGCGGTGTCCTAGGCCACTAGACGAAGGGGACACTAAGGTAGTACTGAAGCTGTGAAGCTTTTTGTTCTGGTGTGGACACACCAGTTCGTCTAAAAATGGAATTATGCCGATGCAGGCCCCTGCTTGTCAAGGCATTCGCCCCGGAAGTTGGACCTGTTTTTGGTGATTTATACGAGGGTGACCGCAGCGGTTGGGCCGTCGATGGCGCGCAGGGTGTTGCCGCCCGCCTCTTTGGCTTTGGTCAGTGCATTAAAGGCACGCTGGATGACTTTGTCAGCAGTGTCTTCGGGCGTCAGTTCGGTAATACCGGCGCTGGCGCTGAGCATGAGCTGGACGTTGTCGTAGGCAAAGCAGGTGTCGACGGTTCGGCGGATACGTTCGGCCAGCACTTTGGCGCCGCTGTATTCGGTGCCGTTGAGCAAAATTATAAACTTGTCCACTTCATAGCGGTAGATCATGTCGGTTTTTCGCAGATGATCCGACAGCGTCTGTGCCACGGTTTGCAGCACACGGTCACCGGTGTCGATGCCGTGGTGTTCGTTAATCTGGCTAAAGCAGTCGAGGTCCAACGCCAGCACTGACATTGGCGCGTCCTGTCGGTGCGACAGCATAATCTCGCGCGGCAGTGATCGCTCCAACGCCAGACGGTTCTGTATTCGGGTGGTGTTATCGAGCAGGGTTTCGTTTACGGCGTCGCGATAGTCCAGCGCATTTCGCAGTGGATAAGTCAGCCCAACCAACAGGCGTTCCAGCTGACGCTCCTGCCGCGGCAGGAAGGCTGAAGATCGATAGAAGCTCACATCTCCTAGCGATCTTTCGCCCAGAAACAACTCAAACGATTTAACGTGCTGTCGCCGTCCCCCGACCATCAGCGTTCGGGTTGAACCCGGATACCGATGCTCCATGCCGTCAATAGTCATGAAGGCCTGCAGTTCCGTAAAAAAGCACTCCAGCAGCAACCCTGGGTCTAATTTACGGTGCAACATTTCGTTCAGCTCCAACACTCTCAATTGCTGTCTGACTCGATGCTGCTGCAGGGTACGGCTCGACGTTACGCCCAGCGACTGTTTCGCTTTAAGGTCTGACTGATGGCGTGTTGGTTCGGTTGTCATATGATTGGATATCGGCCTGTACACCACTGGGAATGCAACTCGTGTTCCACAGTGTGAATTCCTTCACAAAAAATTTATCCAGCGCACTACCCATGCTGAATAAAGCTCCCTGCTGTGTACCTGTTGTTATGTGTTGGTTGCGCTCTATTGGCGCTACAGCCAACGGGCATCAAGTTGGGCGGGCTAAGACGCTGTTGCACCCACTGTGTTGAGATAAATCACAAATGACAGCGCTGCCAGCGAGACGCACAACAGTGAAACTGGCAGGATATTGACAGTACGTCGTCGGGAATGAATGGGTGGCTCAGTGATCCACTCTGATCGTATCGATTCAACCGAGAGTCTTTCAGTGGTCTTGCGACGCTCGCGCAACATGGTAGCCGTTTCGGTTACGTCACCGTGGGCAACAACCCGTTCGTCAGTGCCGGTGCGAACATCCAGAAACCGGTTCCAGCCGGTGTCCGATTCAAGGTCGAGCAGTTCTTCTGGAATTAATTCCGGTACTTGCGTGACAGGTTCCCAAAGCTCGCCGTCTTTACTGACTCTGTCGGTGGGACGAATACGGCCCAGTAAAAGGTAACGACCTACTTCAGTAGTTGAAAAAGGCCCCTGTACACGTGACCCGTTTTGTACATACCAATGTTGTTCTTCGGTCACTGCCAGTTACCTCCAGTTGTTTCTCGCTAGGTTCAGTACCTGGTCTCTAGTACTGCGTCCATTCGGACAGCCGTGCTTTCAGTCTTACCAAGGCCTGACCGTGTATCTGGCAGACTCTTGATTCGCTGACCCCAAGGATCTCGCCAATCTCACGCAGGTTTAAATCTTCGTCGTAATAAAGAGACATCACCAGGCTCTCTCGCTCCGGCAAATTTTGTATCGCCTCTGCCAGTGACTCACGAAACGCTGCATACTCGATGCTTTCGTTAGGCGTTGCCTCGTCACTCTTGGGCAGTGCCATCGTCTCACCCGTGTTTTCATCGGGCTGATCGAAACTGTAAATATGTGCTGCCGAGCTCTCCGTTAGAATCAAGTGATAGGCGCTGAGTTCAATACCTAACTCTTTTGCCACTTCAAGACCCTTGGCATCACGGCCGCTGGTCTGCTCCAGATTCCGGAGTGCCTCAGCCGCTTCGCGAGACTTGCGATGCACTGACCGCGGGGTCCAGTCGGAGCGACGAATCTCGTCGAGCATAGCGCCCCTGACTCGAATACCGGCATAGGTTTCAAAGCTTGCACCCTGCGACGGATCATAATGACGGGCAGCTTCCAGCAACCCAATCATGCCAGCTTGGATCAGATCTTCGGCCTGCACACTCGGCGGAAGCCTGTTCATCAGATGGAACGCAATTCTTTTTACGAGGTTGGCGTTTGCCGCAACCAACCCATCGGGGTCGACGGTTTCGACCTCGTTATACATCGCGTGTGCATTCATCAACTATTTCCCACCCTATATTGATGCCGACCTGAGACAGCCGCTGACAGGACTCGCGAGTACGGTGAATTACTCTGCGACACGCTGTTAGCGACAGGTAAAGGTTTGTTCAATAGGTGGTTTGGCCATTCCGATAACCAGGTCTTTGCGTTTTGTGAATGTGTTGTACTTTCACAAAGTGCATCCGCCCCACGGCTGGAAATCTGTATTGTGCTACCGGCTTTCACGCTCTCACCCACTGTTTTTAAACCGCCGGTTAACGTCACAATCTGCTTCCGGTGATTACCTATTATTTGTGCTCGGAGGGCTGCAATTCCCGAACCAGTGAAATGCCTAAAAAGCCTGTTTGGGGCGAGCTGGGAGGTTTAACGCCTGAATTGGGAAACAGCACGCATTTATGCAGTGAGACGCAATTCACACGGATTTTCAGAAGCGCAAATGTAGTGCAATTACTTGCGATTTATCACACTGCAGACGGGCTTTTGTTTAGCGCGATAACAATGACACGGTAATTTACCTACATCTCATGCCAAGACACTCCCGATATCGACAGCGGTGACCACTGTTGTTGACGCAATGAAAGAGTTGCCGCCTGTGTCTACCTTTCTATATGACAGCAAAGAGATAAAGTGACGCGTTTACGCCATGATTTGGCGTCAAACGCCCTTGAGGGAAGGCTGCACAGCAAGGCCTCAGTGATTAATCAGGCCTTTGCCGGATCTTTATGGCCGGATCTTTATGACCAGAGCTTTAGAGTCACAGTCTCAGCGTCACAGTCTGAACGGCACAGCCCTTGAGATACAGTTAGGCAGACACAAACTAAGCTGCACGATCAACGAGGCACGGCCCGGGAGGCATAGTTCGAGTGTACGGCCTGAACGGCCCTGGTTGTCTGACACTGAATAATCAGCGACCGGTTGCTCGGCCTTGCCTGAACTGGTCCGTGTTGACTGGCGAGCGCTGGTAGCGTGTCTGCCAGCCTGCCTGATTCTTGAAGAGTTCGTCTGCACGAGCGGTGCGCTATCGCTGCTCGCTCGACTGGTCTGGGCCGGATTGTGTTGGGCTGGTTCTGGTCTGACCTGGACTGGATTGGGGGACTCGCTGCAGGTCTGCCTGAGCCTCGGAAATCGCAGTCCAGCGCCTTTGGCATCGGGTCTCAGTATTACGCAAACTCGGGAAGGTCGCGTTTGAGTGCCTCAACCGTGCGTCAAAAAAACGAACCCGTGCTCGCGCTCTCCTGAACACAGGAGAGTGCGAAAAACGGATTTGGGTGTGACAAGCGGTTACGAAATCTCTTCGGGACGCTGTATGTTGTACTTACGCATTTTCTCAACCAGCGTAGTGCGACGTATCTTGAGGCGATTGGCGGCGTGGGCGACTACCCCAGAGCACTCATCAAGTGCTTGCTCAATCAGGCTGATCTCAATTTCGGTCAGATGTTGCTTCAGATCGAGACCATCGCGTGGCAGACGCGGCTCATTATTGAGTGTCATGGCAGGCATACCGGCAATCACTTGCCCAATGGCGGAGTCTGCCGACTCGGCCTCGGCGTCCTGATGCTCGGCACCACGCCCGTGCGGTGCAATCTTGTTGGGCAGATCATTGACCTCAACAACGCCATAGGGATGCAAAATAGTCATGCGCTCCATCAGGTTCGCAAGCTCACGCACGTTACCGGGCCAGTCATAATTACACAGCGCCATCATCGCAGCAGGCGACAACTTAACCGACGACTTCTTCTCGTGCTCCAGTCGGGTGATCAGCTCGTTCACAAGCAAAGGCAGATCTTCAGAGCGGCTGCTCAAAGGCGGCATTTCAATCGGGAAGACATTCAGTCGGTAGTACAGATCTTCGCGGAAGACGCCAGACTCTATGAGTTTTTCAAGATTACGGTGGGTAGCCGCAATAATTCTGACATCGCTTTTAATGGTTTTGTTGCTACCCACTCGTTCAAACGAGCGCTCTTGAATCACCCGCAGCAATTTAACCTGCATGGGGAGCGGCATGTCCCCTATTTCGTCGAGGAAAATGGTGCCGCCCTCGGCCTGCTCAAACTTACCTTCACGTGAACCCACCGCACCGGTAAAAGAGCCTTTCTCGTGACCGAACAGCTCGCTCTCCAACAACTCGCCCGGTATTGCACCACAGTTAATAGGCACAAATGGCTTGTTACGACGGTTGGAGTAATAATGAATGTTTCGTGCAACCACCTCTTTACCGGTACCGGATTCACCCAGTATCAACACGGTAGCCTCAGTGGGCGCAACCTGATTGATCATTTTGCGCACCTTAATAATGGCGCGGCTGTTACCCACAAGGCTGCGGAACAGCTCGGGACGCTGTTTGGACTCGCGTACCGGTTCTGCACTGGCTTTGCCACGTACTTCAGCGCGATGCAGCACGTCAGACAGCTCACCATAGAGTATATGTTCTTTCAAACAGCCAACGAACGTGCTCTCCAGCTCTTCCTTGGACATGTCAGCCGGTTGGTTACCCAACAGCAGAATCATGGGCGGGCACGCGAGGTTGGTCGTGGCCAGATTCTTGGCCCAGTCCACAATTCCGTGAAAATTGGCGACAAAAATAGCCACGTATTCGCCGAGGTCGCCCATGCTTTCGAGCAACTCGTGGGAGCTCAGCACTTTGGGCTCGTAATCGATGAATTCAAACTGATGCGACAGGCGCAGTGACTGCTCCTGATTGGCATCTATGATCAGTACGCGTTTAACCTGTTTTTTGGGTGTGCTCATAACCGTCTTATCCGTAGCTCATGCGCTATCGCAGCCACCTGTTTGACACAGCTGGCGAAGATTTCTTTAATAGAGCATAGAAGAAGATGAGAGAAAGACAAAGAATTGACGAAATAAATGCGTTTGTTTTTTCTGAATTTCAAGTCGGTCCCTGTGCTGAGTCTTGTGAAATGGGTTTGATTTGCCAACAGTCCTTGATGGCCAGAGGTACGAACACTTCTCCACACAGCCTAATCTAGCGGCGTTTACCTTTGATTCTTTAATTTGAACGGTGAACGATTGTATCTGCGGCACCTCTAAGTTTTTAACACCGTCTTTACACAGCACGAAGAGTGAGATATCGAACGCAGATTAAACGAGGAGATTACACTTGTTTGCATCCAAGCCGATCAAGTTCTGGCAGGCAGAGATAATGTCTGCACACCATAATAATAACAGTCTGCACTATCCGACCTTGATGTTGGGAGTGCCAAAGACGGAAGAGGAAGTACTTATGGCTAACGCCAACCATGCCCCACAGGTAAAAGGGTCTGTTGCTGATATTGCAGTAGCTCGCCAGAAACGCAACTCCCTATCAACCAAGCCCGCAAAGGCACCTTCCGCCCGGCGTAAGGTGAGACCCATCAACGAAGAAAAAGTTGAAGCCATCAAACTTGCGATTGCCAACGGCACCTATCGTATTAACGCACGGCGCATCGCTGACAAGTTTATTGAAAAAGAGAGTCCCTAAAGACCGCCAATGCATGCGGCCGGCGCATACGGCCAATGCAGGCGGCCAATGCAGGCGGCCAATGACAGCGGCCAATGACAGCGGCCAGTTAAACGGTTGACGAACGGCCGACTGGGATATTGGTTTCCCCGGCGTTGCTGCAACCCTAGTTTGCTTTAATACGGGGTTGCTTTAATACGTGGTTGCTTCAACGGGGGCCGGCTCAAACCAGGGTCGCTTCAAAGTGTCGTACGAAATGTGACTGTCGGTCGGGCTGGTAATAGACTGCCACCCGGTCGAGCACCGGATCCTCAGGCACCAGTGTTTTATAAAGAGCGTCTATCCAACCGATTGCTGATTGTTCTGACGCGGCGACATCTTGCTGGTCTTCATTCAGCGGTGTGTGCCTGGTTTCGGGTTTCGTATCGACGCTGTCAGTTGGTTTGTTTGCAGTACGATCAGCCTCACCAGCAGACAACCGGCTGGACAGCGTCATATGAAAATCGAACGCGTCTTTGATATGCGGGTAGCCATAACGCATCAGGTTGTCCCGCTGATGAGCGCTGAGCGTATCGGGTTTGCGGCGCTCAATATCGTACTCAGACAGTGGCGCACGATACGCCTCGAACTGCTGCACGCAGCGAAACGCAAATGCCTTAACGCTGTCGGGTTGGTGTAACAACCGGAGCGCCAGAAAACCTGATTTGACGACCGGGTGTAACCCCGTGAGAGCCAGTGCGGTCTCTTGGGCGGCAAAGCGGCTGACCGCTGTGCAAAGCTCGGCGGCTGTTTTACCTTCGGCCAATTCGAAGGGTGCTTTTAGCGTTGCATGAAACCCATAATGACGCGGCGTTTTTACCAGACGTTGCAAGAACGCACAGTCCGGCGGCATCAGGTTATCGGTGTTGGTTAAGTGCTGCGACAGGTACTGCGAGGCTTGATGCGAAGTGAGCAGCTCATCCGGTGTGCGAGAGAGCAGGGTCTGACCAAATACTGCCAGCGGGCTGTGATCGGCAGGGGCAAAGTAGACCGCGTACCGTGCGGTCATGCCACACGCATCCCACCGCGATAAACCGTTTGAATGACCGGGGTTGTTCCAACCATTCGAACCCGCACGAGATCTGCACGCAGTCCGCTGGCAAGGCTGCCACGATCACTCAGCCCGACCATCGTGGCCGGATTCAATGTCACCCGTGCAATTGCCTCTGGTATTGACATCAGCGACTGATCCACAAGAGAAAATGCTGCCTGCAGCAGGCTTGCCGGTACATAATCGGACGAGAGCCCGTCGAGCACACCGGCTTTGGCAAGCTCGAGCATCGACACGTTACCCGAGTGCGATCCACCCCGAACAACATTCGGCGCACCTCCAATGGTTTGCATATTGGCAGCCCTTGCGGCACTCGCAGCTTCAAGCGAACACGGAAATTCAGAGATACTGACGCCGTCAGCCACCGCTTCGCTTATGTGGTCTGCAGTGGTGTCGTCGTGACTGGCAAACACCGGCTTGTGCGCGGCGAATCGTGCCAACACCCCGTCACGGTTGTGTCTGACATACCGCGAACCGCGCTCAATGCGTTCCTGAATCGAGTCTTCAATTTCATCGGTGGATTTACCTGACCGCGTCTGGAAGGTTCTTAACGCATCAAGATCACGCCATTGGCGCTGACCCGGCGTGTGGTCCATTAATGACACGAGCTTCAATCGGCTCAGATCGCCAACCGACGCCAGCCTGTTGTCAAGTTCGGGGTCGGTTAGTTCGCAGCGCAAGTGCAACCAGTGATCAGACCGGAAAGTACCCTCTTCGCGTGCAAGCGCCACCGCTGTTGTCATTTCCTGAAACAACTTGGGACGGTGACTGGATTTAACGTCATAGGCACCAACACAGAACGAGTCGAACACCGTGGTAATACCGGCGGTTGCGATTTCTGAGTCGTGGGTGATGGCGGCGGCCAGACCGTTGGGCCAAAAGGTTTGTGGCCGTGGCATAAAATGACGTTCCATGTTGTCGGTATGCAACTCGACCAATCCCGGAATCAGATAATCACCCGCACAATCGATGGCACCGGCTGTTGCAGTATTGCCGGTATCAATCGCCGCGATGCATTCGCCGGACGTGGTTAGCGACCCTTGCACCACCTCATCGGCCAAAACCAGTTTGGCATTGGAAAAAATACGGTCCATTGAATTCTTTTTATCCCGTTAACTCTTGTTTAGGTTGTTTGCAGCTCTGACTCAGAAGGCGGCAACACTTGATACCCGAACTGCCTGGCGCCATCGCATAGCAACTCTGCCAACGAGACAGCGAAGCTTGTGGGTAACAGTAAACTGTACCGTGCGTCGTCACACAGCAATAAGACACTGGTGTGATGAAGCTGTGTCATATACACCTGCCCTGCCGGACAACGCGACGGTCTTAAATCAACGGGCAAAAAGCGGTTTAAAAGTTCAGCCGCTGCCGGCCCGTGCAGATCGAGTTGTATCCGGGCATGCGACAGATCCAGTGTGGCGCCGTCATCGGGTTGCACAACTGGCGGTGCTTGCCCGATAAGCCACCACTTGAGTGGTTCAACCCGCACAAGCCGGTGCCCTGAAGAGTTTAGTATAGCCCCTGAAAACCCCGGGGCTGCTGAATAACCACCTTTGTTAACAAGTTGGCGCTCTATCGATTCGACGGTGTTTGGCCACGCGGCAACCTGATGCAGCACCAGCGCCGTGCGCTCCTGAAAGACCAATGGCGGGTAGTCGTTGGCGGTGGCACGGCCATAAAAACCGGGCGGTAATGCGGTGTTTAACAGTGCGGGTCGATTAGCCACGAACGCGTGCTCCTTCGGGGTCGTACCGGTGCGCCGTCGATACCCGCACCGTGGTCTGTGCTCCGCGGATCGGGTCGGTGCACACAATATCGGTCGTTGGCCATGCCGTCGCGCCACCCTCGATATAACCGATACCAATCCAGTGATCATACTGTGGCGAGAACGTCACACCTGTCACCCAACCGATCGGATGACCACCGACTTTGTCGGGCGCATATAATAATGAGCCGGCGTTAAAACGCTCGCTGGTATTCACCGGCGACAACCCGACCAACGATGGTCTGTCCTCACGCCGAAGTTCTGGCCGGTCTTTGAGCACACTACCCACATAAGCTTTGCTACTGGCACCCATGTTGCCCAGACCGGCATCTTGTAGTGTGATATTGCCGTCCAGCTCGGCACCGGTCACATGCCCTTTCTCTATTCTCAGCGTGTTTAATGCCTCAAGGCCATAGAGACAACCGCCCACTGCCTGCGCCTCGGTCCAGAGTTGTGTCATCATTTCAGGGCCAAAGCCTGAGGGCGTGTAGACCTCATACCCGAGCTCACCCGAAAAACTGATACGGGCAATGCGGGCAGGTATTGCGTGTTGAAGTTCAGTGTCGATGACACCCATAAACGGTAACGCCGCATCGCTGACCGTCTCTGCATCTGCCACACACTGCTCGAGCACCTGGCGCGCCAGTGGTCCGGCAACAGACACTCCCGCCCACTGATCGGTGACGGACGATACATGCACGCGCAACTCTGGCCAACGCACCTGCAACAGTTCCTCGAGTCGTTGCAGTACGGCACCGGCGTGTGCTGTCGTGGTGGTCATAAAGTAATCGGTGGGTGACAGACACCATGTTGTACCGTCATCGAACACCATGCCATCGTCGCGCAACATAATCCCGTAGCGGGCTCGACCCGGCTGTAGTGTTTTAAACGGGTTGGTATAGACCCGATCTAAAAATTCTGCGGCATCGGGCCCCTGCACCGCAATTTTACCCAACGATGTCACATCACACAGGCCTACCCGCTGACGGGTGACTCGCGCTTCACGGCTATAGGTCTCTTCGAGGCTCTCATTGGTTTGTTTAAAGTACCAGGGGCGTTGCCACAACCCTGCCTCGATTAGGGTGCCCCCGGCTGCCAGGTTCCACGCATGCAGCGGTGTACGGCGCAGTGGCCGAAAATGTGATCCCTTGTGGGGTCCGGCCAACGCGCCTATTGCAACCGGCGTATACGGCGGCCGAAATGTGGTGGTGCCGACCGAGTCAATGGCGGTACCCAACGCATCAGCTAATAACGCCAACCCAATGACATTGCCATTTTTGCCCTGATCATTCGCCATGCCCAACGTTGTATAACGTTTCATATGTTCCACCGACACAAACCCTTCCCGGTGTGCCAGTGCGATATCACTGCTGGTGACATCATGCTGAAGATCAACAAAGGCTTTGGTCTGACCCGATCGGGTGTCGATGTTCAGGGCATATAACGGCGCAATCGGGTTATCCCATCCCAACGGTACACTGATGGTGGCGGTGCCCGTAACACCGGCCATTGCATCCACCGCATCATGGGCAGCAGCTTCGCCACTGTCGAGACACTGTTGCTCTGACCAGTACCCTGCTGCACTGCCACAGACACTAATGGGTTCTGACGTTTCACCCGGCAAAAACGCCTGTAGCGTCTCGTTCCAAACTGGCCTGACACCCCGGTGTGACAACAGATGCACGACCGGCGACCAACCACCGGAGACCAATAACGCATCACAGGCTATGCGTGACTGGGCGCGCCATTCTCTACCGGCAAGCACTGCTGTCTTAACACCGGTTACCGAACAACGCCCCAACGCTTTACCGGGCAGCGAACGCAATCTGACGTTAACGCCCGCAGCTTTCGCTGCATCACTTAACTGCGGATGTTGCAACCGTGTTCTGGCATCCAGCAACGTCACCACGGCACCGGCCTTCGCAAGATCGGTAGCAGTGCGATACGCCGAGTCGTTATTGGTACCGATGCAGATGGTTTGTCCGGCCAGCACCCCGTAGCGGTTAAGGTAAGTTGCGGCGGCTGATGGTGTCATCACACCGGGTCTGTCGTTATGTGCAAACGCATAACCACGTTCCAACGCACCGGTGGCCAGGATAATACGGGTGGCACGAACGGTCCAGAATCGCTGACGCGGTAACCACGGTGAGGGGTCAGCCTCATGATCGGTCACCCGTTCCAGAAGACCTGCCACTGCGTTGTCATATAACCCAAACGCGGTAGTTCTTTTCAGTAGCGTGACACCCGCGGCTTCAAGCTCGGCGATGGATTGTCCGATCAGCTGCTGCCGGTTGTCGGTCGCACTGAGGTCGGTTCCGCCAAACGCACTGTCCTGCTCCACCAGCCAGACGTTCAGGCCCGATTGCACGGCAACACTGGCAGCACGTCGGCCTGCCGGTCCACTGCCAACTACCAGCACATCACAAAAGCCATGCGCGTGTTCATAATGATCGGGATCGGGGGCGGTCGACGCTGATCCCATACCGGCAGCTTTACGAATCAGGGATTCATATTTCATCCAGACACCGGTGCCGGATCCGGTATCGAACGGCGGTAGACCAAAAAATGTTTTGTAATAAAAACCGGCGGCAAAAAATCGGCCCATCACGTTATTGATCGCGCCGGCGTCATAACGAACATTGGGCCATGCATTTTGACCGTAGGCCTGTAACCCCTCATACAGGGTTTGTGTGGTGGCTCTGACATTCGGATCACGCCGATCGCCCTGACCCACGGTCACCAGCGCACCCGACTCTTCCACACCGGCGGAGGTGATACCACGCGGCCGGTGATATTTAAAACTGCGGCCTATCGGACCTACGTTATTCACCAACAACGCTGACGCCAGGGTATCGCCCTCGCGTCCTTGGTACCGCGTACCGTCCCACGAAAAATTCAGTGTTGCTGCACCCAGAGACCAGCCATACCCATCAACTCTCGTCGCACTCATCGCGATAACTGCCCACAGCCGCTATGCGCCAGTTTCACGGTATGAATTTCGTGGGTGAGTGTATCCCGCTCCACCAATAACCACTGCCTGCAACCATACAGGTGATGCCAGGTTTCCCACTGTTTGCCACGAATATTGTCGCGTTCATAGACGGCAGTTACCCAATCAGATGCCGATGCATCCAGCGCAGGCCATTCGATAGATCCGTCACCGCCGTAACTGAATTCACTGTGATCCCTGACACCACAGAACGGGCAATCAATTTTTATCATGTGGGTTATCCGTGCAATTTGGGGTCAGCACCGGCACCGCGCTCGTCGATAATGTAACCACGCGCAAACCGTTGCAGGTCATGGTGCCGAATTACGTCATGGGGTCTGTCATTGGCAATGAGGTCGGCGAAGTACCAACCCGATGCAGGGCTTGCCTTGAAGCCGCCGTAATTCCAGCCTGCGTTCAAATACAGATTCGACAGTGGTGTTTTACAGATGAAGAACGAGCCGTCCATCGACATGTCCATCACACCCGCCCAATGTCGCAACAGACGAACACGACCCAGGCACGGCAGCAATGCAGTCGCACATTCGGCCACGTTCTGCACCATCGGCAGATTGCCACGCTGCGCGTAAGACTTGTACCAGTCCAGGTCACCGCCAAAGACCATGCCGCCTTTGTCAGATTGCGATACATAAAAGAGTCCGCCGCCAACACTGAATGCGACAACGTGATCCAGCAATGGCTTTAATGGTTCGGACACAAAGGCCTGTAGCTTGTGTGACTCGATCGGTAACCCCCCGAGCCCTGCCATGTGCCAAAGTTGTGAGGTATGACCCGCGACCGCAAACGCTGTTTTGTCACCGGTGATCACACCCCGGCTGGTTTGCAGTGATGCGATTCTGTCGGCGTCGCGCGTGATACCGGTGACTTCGCAATTTTGAATCAGGTCAACGCCCAGTGCGTCTGCTGCCCGGGCATAACCCCAGACAACAGCATCGTGTCTGGCAGTGCCGGCTCTGGGCTGAACAGTGGCACCGTAGATCGGGAACCGCGCATCTGCGGCGTAATTGAGGTGTGGGATGTTTTTTTTGAGGGTGTCGAGATCCCAGAACTCACCGTCACTGCCGGTCATTCGAAGCGTGTTATAGGTGCGCGAAAACGTGTCGATGGCACCGGGACTGTGTAACACCGTGACATGACCGCGTTGGCTGAACATCACGTTATAGTTAAGTTCGTGACTCAGATTTTCCCAGAGTGACAGGCTGTGCTCATAGAACTCGCGGTTGCCCGGTAACCGATAATTGGACCTTACGATGGTGGTGTTACGCCCGGCATTGCCACCGCCTATCCAGCCTTTTTCGAGGACAGCAACTCGCCTGATGCCGTGCATTTTTTTCAGGTAATACGCGGTAGCCAACCCGTGTAAACCACCGCCGACAATCACTACATCATAGTGTGACGCAGGCTCAGGATCACGCCAGACACGGTCCCAGTGCTGTTGCCCTGACAGACCGTTTCTGAACACACTCCACATCGAATAACGTGATGCCATGAATACTCACAAGAACAAGACTGGTTGCATGATAAAGGACACTGTGACCGGTGCAATAGTTTATTGGGCAGACTGTTAAACGGCTCCTGCTCGAGAGCCGCGTGTCGGTGACAATGAGGCGGAAGACACCCAGCACAGGCTCACCCCCACTGTCTCGCAGAATAACCCCGCTGTGGTGTTGGCAGTGATCTGCAAACCTCCCAACGCATCGGGTATCTACCCACCGACAATCCGGCGCCTATACCGAAACCGGGCTGAACTCGGGCTGAACTCGGGCCGAGCTCGGGTTGAACCCGAGTCGAAACCGGGCCAAAACTGAGCGGGAGCTGTCCCTGTGCCAGCACTGATTCACACCTCACCCATTTTAAATCCAGCGCTTAGCCAGACCTGAGCCAGCACTGCTCTGCATCAACGTTACAACCTGTTACATCCTGATGCAGCCACGACATGCTGTTAACACGCCCAAAGCCGATACTGTCCCTGTCCTGACAAAAACAGGCCTTTATCAACTTAGGAGATACACACATGAATCGTTCAACCAAAATCATCACCGCCACGGTATTAACCCTCGGCGTCATCGGTGGGGCAGCAGCTGTTGGCAAACATAAGTTCGGTAGTCCGGAGGCTCGCGTAAATTACATGATGGGTTACGTCAGTGAAGAGCTGAATCTCGACGCCACCCAGGAACAGGCGCTGGTGGTACTCAAAGACGAAGTGCTGAACGCGCGTTCATTAATGAAAGCGCAAATGAGTCCACTCAAAGACGAAATGACGGCACTGCTCAGTGCTGAATCATTTAATCAGGCAGCGGCGCTGGATATGATTAACAGCCGCACCGCCACGATCAATGAAGTGGCACCGGATCTGGTCATGGCGTTCGGCAATTTTCTCGATGGCCTTGATGCCGAACAGAAAGCCGAAGTGATCGAGTTTATTGAGGAACGTGCCGAGCATCGTCGTGGGCGTCACGGCAAACGCCACGGCGGTATGGAACGCTCTATTGAAGAATAGACGCTCTTGAGTCTGCACGGGAAAGTCCTGCCCAATGCGCCAGAAGGCATAACACTATGAGGTATGGCACCACGAGGGTTCGATACCACCCGAGCAGGGATACACAGACTCCACTCATCACCCTGAGTGGAGTCTGCTACACTGAAATTTTTTTTTGACCACCCTTTAGTTATGCTGCGCGCTCTTTTAATCGACGATGACGAAAAACTTGCACCGCTTCTGACCGAGTACTGCGTGAAGTTTGACATTGAAGTGACACCGGCACACAAACCCTCTGTAGGTCTTAAAATGCTCCAGGAAGACACCTTTGATGCTGTCATTCTGGATGTGATGCTTCCGGAAATGGATGGGTTTGAAGTGTGTCGTACCATTCGTCAGCGCAGCACGATTCCAGTGATCATGCTCACCGCACGGGGCGAAGTCACTGATCGTGTTGTGGGCCTTGAGATTGGTGCCGACGACTACCTGCCAAAACCGTTCGACCCCCGTGAACTGGTCGCGCGCCTAAAAGCCATTGCCAAACGAAAACAACCTGTAGAGACACCGTCCCGGCTGTTGTCTTTTGAAGACCTGGTCATTGATCAGCAACAACGGGAGGTACGTGTCAAGGGGCGCCCCGTTGAGCTGACGACAATGGAGTATCAGCTTATTCTGTTGTTGGCAGGCTCACCCGGCAAAGACTTTTCACGCGACGATATTCTGAATCAGTTAAAAGGCACTGACACTGAGCTGTTCAGCCGGTCTGTCGACATTCTGGTCAGCCGGTTACGTCACAAGCTCAAACCGGCAACCCCCATTAAAACAGTGTATGGCGCCGGTTATGCGTTTGTCAGCAAAACGGTCGATCCCACATGATTCGTCCGCTTCGTGGTCTCAAACGATCACTACCCGCACGTCTGCTGTTGGTTTTTATTATCACGGCCGTGTGCTTGCTGGCATTGATTGGTCATTTTGTCGCTAAAGGATTTTCCCACCAATGGCGCGAGCACGTGCGTCCGCACATGATTCAGTATCTCGATTACGTCAACACAGATATCGGTAATCCGCCGAGCATCGAGCGCGCCAGAGAGCTTGCGAAAAACCTGCCACTCAATATTTATATTGAAGGGCCTGACACCCGCTTCTCCAGTAGCGGCCAACCACTGGATACCAGTGACCTTGAATTCAGCGACGACGATAAACCCTGGCGTCGCAAATACCGTGAAAACCGCACCCGCGTCGCACCGGCAGGCAAAGTCAGCTTTGGCGAATACAATGACAGGCTCGTGTTGCGTAATGACCTTGGCGACTATCAGGTTTATTTTGAGTTAGCACAAAAAGGACTCGAGCGTCATCGTACAGATGTGCTGCGTAATACGCTGCTCTTCGCGCTCGGACTACTGCTACTGTGTTACCTGCTGATTCGATGGATGCTCAGGCCGGTACATGATATCAAGCAAGGCGTCGAGCAAATGGGCCGTGGTGATTTAAGTCATCGCGTGCCCGTTCGCAGCGATAACGACCTGGGCGTACTGGCCGGCAGCATTAACACGATGGCAGGTGATATTGAAAAAATGCTCGACGCGAAACGTCAGCTGCTGCTCGGTGTCAGTCATGAGCTACGGTCGCCGTTGACCCGTGCGCGTATTGCTGTGTCCCTGCTGGATGATTCGGCCAAACGCGATTCCATTTCAGATGATCTCGATGAAATGCAAACGCTGATTACTGAAATTTTGGAAACCGAACGCATGAACACCGGACACGCAGCGCTGGATGTCGAGCCGTCTGATCCACACAGCCTGGTGTTAAGTGTGGTTAACGACCTCGACGCTGCCAGTGTGGTTGTAGAGAATCAATCAGCTCTGACTGAAATACAGCTGGACGTCACACGGGTCAGGCTCTTGGTGCGCAACGTTCTGAACAATGCCATCACTCATACGCCAGACGACCGCCCACCTCCGGTGGTTCAACTACGCGACATCAACACGGTATCCGGACGATATCTCACCATCAGTGTCAAAGATTTCGGTGACGGAATTGCGCCAGAGCACATTGCGTCTGTGACCGAGCCGTTCTACCGCACTGACTCATCCCGTACCCGTGCCACGGGCGGGTTTGGCATTGGGCTGTATCTGTGCCGACTCATCGCCGAAGCACACAACGGCTCGCTCGGCATCACCAGCACCGAGGGCGCTGGCACCGAAGTCACCGCGAGTTTCCCGGTTTAGTCCCCGATGTTTTGTTAACACTGGTTTCGCCCTCGTGAATTAAACAGGCTAGCCTGATATTATTTCACCGTTATCGATCGTGGAGCCAGATCATGCCTGCTTTCCAAGTTGAGAGTGCTATTGATATTAACGCCAGCACCGGTGCCGTCCTCGCACACCTTCACGACTTCGAACGGTGGCCTGCGTGGTCTCCGTGGCTGTACATGGAGCGGTCAGTGCACCTTGACTATCGCGGTATTGCGGGTACCGTCGGACACGGGTATGACTGGCAAGGCACCTTGGTGGGTGCAGGCGCCATGACACTGACAGAGCTCTCTCCCACCCATCTTGAGATGGATCTTGATTTTATCAAACCGTTTAAATCACACGCTGATGTTCGGTTTGATATTGAATCTGTCTCGGCAGACGTCACCCGTGTCACCTGGCATATGGACAGCAAGCTTCCGTTCTTCCTGTTCTTTATGACTGGCATGATGAAAGCAATGATTCGTTCAGACTACGACCGCGGCTTAAAGATGCTCAAAGACCAGGTAGAGACCGGAGTCATTCATTCCAATACGGTTGTCGATGGTGTGGTGGATATACCGGCACAAACCTTTATCGGCGAGACGCAGGCTGCCACTCTGAGCACTCTGGCAGCATCGATGGGGCGCACCTACCCCAAACTGATGCAGACATTTGAACAGGCAGACATACAACCATCGGGACCACCGTTGGCCATTTATGGTGCAATGGATATTAAAACGGGTGCGTGCAAATACACCGCCGGATTACCGGTAGCGGCTGATGTCGCAATCAGTGATTTACCCCACGATATGGAAACCGGTACCATTGTGCCGGGCAAAGCGCTGAGGGTCACGCATACCGGTAGTTATAAACACTTGGGGAATGCATGGTCGACCGCCATGGCAAACCAAAGGCACCTGAAGCTCAAGCTGAAAAAAACCAGCGCGCCATTTGAAGTCTATATCAACGACCCTTCAAAAACCGACGAAAAGGACCTGATTACGGAGATCTACTTACCGATAAAATAAACACGGTAAGACAGTTGAAGTTTGCCGCACACAACTGCATGCACGACCGGTTGATTTGATTGAAAGACTTGCCTTATGGACTTATCAAATGGGCTTATCGGATGAACACGAGCGGAGGACTTGCCAAACTGGCTTGAGTGAGGGGCTTGCCCGTATTTGTTGCCTGTATTTGTTACCCGTGTTTTTTACCCACATTTTTACAAGAGCAGCTTGATTGGCCAACCCGACCGGGTGACCAAGTGTTTTGATGGCATGATCGGTTGGCATGAGGTTAAGTTTACCGCAGTTGCAGAGCCAACATGGACCCGGACTTACACCGGCCTTAACGAGACGCTCTGCACAGCAAGCCGCTAGCCTACGCGGCGAATCGAATGGTCACGCAGGCACACAGCAGAAACAACCGTGGCAGTCTGGGTGTTATTACGCACAACCGTTATTGCCCACAACCATAGAGTAATCACGTGGATCTGACTGCAAAACTGGCGCTGGCGCTATTTTTTATTGCCAACATCACCTATTGCATCGCCTATGTGGTGCGTGACATGCTTTGGTTGCGCCTGTTGACGATCATTGCCGCACTGCTGACCTTCCCGTATTTTATTGTGCAACCCTCTATTTTGTATTCTGCGCTCTTATGGCAATCAGCCTTTGCACTGATTAACTTTATTAACGTTATCAGACTGCTCCACGAGCGCCGTCCGGTTACATTCACTGACGATGAAGAAAAACTGCGAGCACTGGTCTTTCCAAACTTCACGCCTTACCAGTTAAAGCAATTTCTGGCAAAAGCCGACTGGCATACCGCTGCCAAAAACGACGTGCTTTTCAAACAAAACGAAACACTCTCGGCGTTGTATTTGCTGGCCGACGGAGAAGTGGACATACTACAAAACGGCAAACGGATTCAGCGTCGGTTGTCGGGTACGTTTATCGGCGAGCTCAGTATGATGACCGGCAATGCGACATCCGCTGAAGTTGTGTTTGCCACCGACAGCCAATATGTGAGCTGGCCACATGAGGTAATACAAGAGTATCTGGAAAAACAGCCAGACTTTGGACGATCGTTTAATACCTTGATGTCACTCGATGTCGCCAGGAAGCTCCGTTTTTCGTGATGGATAAGCCTTAACGATTCAGGTATTCAATCGTCGCGGCTGCTACTGGCCAATGCTACAGGCCAACGCTACTGGCCAATATTACAGGCGTGGCGTTTCAGACTGCTGTGCTTCGGGGGTCTTGAGAGTGTCCTGAATAAGATCATGCTCCGACGGCTTCAGTGCTTCAGGCGCATCAATGTTACCCGGTGCAGTCAGCAGCAGCTCAACATACATCGGAAAATGGTCCGAGCCAATATGTTCAAGGCGCTGAATTTTACCCACCCTAAAATGACTGGACACAAACACATGATCAAGTGGCCAGCGGGCAAACCAATAATCGGCATTAAAGGTGTTGAACATACCCCGCCCTGTCCGCACGTCCAGCAGACGACTGACCCGCCTGAAGAGCCGCGTGGTACGTGACCAGGCGACATCATTTAAATCACCTGTGACAATAACCGGCACATCGAGTGTTTCGATCTCACGCGCCAGCACCAGCAACTCAACATCGCGCTCCACCGAACTGGTGTTTTCACCTGGTGCTGGCGGACGCGGGTGCACCACATGCAAATGCACGCGTGTGTTGTCACTCAATAACACATGAGCACTGGCTGACGGGACATCGGGCTCTACCAGATACTCTATACGTTCGTTGTCCAACGGCAGCCGCGAAAAAATGTGCAGTCCGTACTGATTGTCGAGCGCGCAAGCAACACGGTGTGGATAGGCGGTCAGTGCCGCGTTCAGCTGCGTCTCCCACCACGCATCCGATTCAAGCGTTATCACCACATCAGGACGCAGCTGCTCTATTTGCTGAACCAGCGTCGTGGCGTCACGGTTGGTCTGCAACACATTGCTGGTGATCAGCGACAGCCGCTGGCCAGAGGCACGCAAGGCGTCATTGGCACCGGGGACTTCCGTTTTGTGTAACGTAGAATTTGGCCAGATCCACCAACACTGCGCCAACAGGCAAGCAATCATCAACATCCACCAAAGCACCGGCAACGACAGGTTTCCCATGCTCAGCAGTGCCGCACTGACGATGGTGATGCCAATCATAATCAGAAGCTGAAGGCGCGGAAAATCAAGTCCACGCACAAACCAGTGACGCAGGCGAAGCAACGGCAACACCGTGGCTATACCAAGCACCGCTGCCAACAACCAGAAAATCAATGACATCATATTAACCAAGCTGGCCGAAGTTGGGTTGTGCAAGACTCATGAGGTTCATCATCGATGCCGATCAGTGTCTGACAGCGCGATCAATTCGCGCTGGAACAACGCGTCTTCGGCCAGTTGCTCACACTCCAGTGATCGGGCCGCCAAGTGACCGGCGTACACAGCAGCAGCTACCGTTGACGGGGCCTCGCCGTCACCAATTATTTTTAATGTTTTAAACGGATGACACGTGGCAACGAGTGCATCGAAGAGTTCTGTGTTGGCAAGTCGCGATGTCACCAGACACACGGCATCTGCGCCCAACGTCAGTAACTGGCCGGTTACAACGTGAGTGACGTTCAGAGCACGGGGACCACCGGTTATATCACTGTGGTCGGGCAACTGATACTGCGCAATTACTGTCACACCAAGATCATGCAGGCGCTGATCGATATGATCTATTTCGAGGGTGTGTTCGGTCCATGACGACACACGGGCAGCTGGCGTGACGATGGTCACCTCACATCCCTGACCGGCCAGGTGTTCTGCCAACACACTGCCCATATAATAATGATCATCGTCATAAATGATGACCCGGCCCTCGACTGAACTTCCGGCCATAACCATTTCGGGTGTTACCTGCGCGATATCAGCTGACTGAAGCGTCGACTGTATATTGGGCACACCAAACGTGTGCTGACGACCTGCGGCATCAACCCGCCATTGGGATCCGGTGGCGATGATGACGTGAGGTGATTCCAATTGCAGTACGTCGGCTGCGTCCAGCGGGTTGTCGGGAAAGATCTGTACATTCGGTAGCGTCTGCAACCGTCCAATTCGGTAATCCTTCACGCGTGAATAACTGGCAAGACCGGTAAGCCTGCTCTCGGTCAGTGATCTTCCGCCCAACTCGGTTGTGCTTTCCGCCAATGTTACCTCGTAACCACGCAGCCCGAGCTGCAGGGCACACTCAAGGCCTGCCGGTCCGGCACCAACGACCAACACGCGGTCGCCGGGTGTGACCGCAGGATCAATCTTCTCAGGATGCCAGCCGCGCTTCCACTCTTCCCCCATGGTCGGGTTTTGGGTGCAGCGTATGGGTGCAATGATGTTGTCGCTGGCTGTGCAGATGTTGCAACCGATACATTCGCGTATTCGATCAAACTCACCATCACGAATTTTGGCTGGCAGAAACGGGTCGGCAATGGAGGGGCGCGCAGCACCAATGAAATCGAGCACACCCCGGGTGATCTGCGACACCATGGTATCGGGCGAGGTAAATCTGCCGACACCGACAACCGGCTTTTGCGTCAGCGTTTTAACAAACGCCGTGTATTGTTCCTGGTAACCCTGATCAGGCTGAAACCTTGCCGTTGCGGAGTCGCGGCTCCAGTCGCTGATGTTAACGTCCCAAAGGTCTGGAATATCAGAGAGTAACGAGACGATTTCGCGACCCTCTAGGTGTGCCTCGATACCGTCTGTCCCCCATGGCTCGTCAACCGCGAGGCGCAGGGCAACACCGCAGGTATCACCAACCGCATTTTTGACATCGGTCAGGGTCTCTTTCAATAACCGGACACGGTTAACTAAAGATCCGCCGTATTCATCGGCACGACGATTCCATTTACGCGTCAGGAAATGCTGTAACACCGACATGTCATGACCCGCATACACGTATATCAGGTCAAAGCCCGCAGCCCGCGCATTGCGTGCGGCATTCACGTGCCATTGCCGCACCTTTCGTATATCTGCCAGCGTCATTGCTCGCGCCTGCACCGGCGCGTAACCGTGTACCGGGGTCGACAATGACGCCAGAGGCGGATTGCGGCTATAGAAATTGGCGGCGTGGTGGCCGCTGTAGGTCAGCTCGATGCCGGCCAGTGCACCGTGTTCGTGCACCGCATCCGTCATCAGTCGCATGGCAGGAATATCACGCTCGTCCCACAACCTGCCCTCTGCAAACGGCGAAACTTCTGAGCTTGGGTGAATTTCCACCTCTTGGGTGCAAATGACACCCCAACCACCTTCAGCTTTAATGGCCCGGTTACGGGCCTCCGCCTGAGGATGCATGTGCCCCAGCGCCGTGCAATGGGGCACCTGAAAGAACCGGTTTGGCGCTGTGACTGGCCCAATCGGCACCGGCTCAAACAGAATGTCGTAACGTGATGCCATAGAGGTGCCGGTGAGGTTACGGGTTTCAGAGGTTGTAGATAGTGTAGGCGTAGTAAAGCGCCCAGCCCGTCAGCGCGATGGTCGCGATAGGCATGAGACGCCGCATGAACGGGGTTAATGCGCTTTCACGACACAAATACAGACCACAAATGAGCATAAACACACCAGATGCGATGCCAGCCTGCCCCCAAAAATCTGACAGATGTCTCAATCCGTGCCAGAACACGTTCCACGCGCCTGCCAGCATCAAAATGCCACCAACCACCTGATAGAGCTTTGTGAGTTTACCTGGCTGTACGCCAAAAAATACCCGGGGCACTGTAAACAATGCGCCGAGAAGCATACAGGCTGTCATGATTGTTCCCATTGGCAACATAGAGAGTTGAGCACCATTTTGTTGGGTAACAGGGCGAATTCCCCGGCACCATCCCTACATTATCGATGCTACCGCGACCGAGTTGCAAACTGCGTCATAGTATTTGTAAAACCAGCCCTGCCACCGGAACCGTGAAACCCGGTGCCGGTCAATTGTCAAAGAACGTAAACACAGGTCTGTTCTGACTCAGGACCAGCGACATCCCGCCGTAACCATCTTCAGCAGGCGCGCATGTGGTGTTTGCAACAACACGTTACGGGAGTATGACCTTGTTAATTAATCTGTCAGCAGCGGAAACCTACCAACCGGTTTACTTTGCATCAACACGCTGCACACTGCTGCTGCTGAGAGACCCGTCAGAGGCCTCAGCATCGCAAGACCGAGGCGCTGATACAGCCAGGGTGACGCATGCGCCCTTTAAACAACAAAGTCCCGCACAATTGGCGTTACTCAAACGTCAGCAGATAAGCGCCATTAAATTTCAGCAGTGGTTAAACGACCTCAGCAAGCGCCTGGATTGTGGAGACCAACAATGACCGATCAGGGTATGAATAAACTTGCTGAAGATTTACGCAAGATAGATGACATTTACTTAAAAGAATGTCAGCAACAAAATACGGATTCAGTACTGACGTTAATATTGTCTGAGTTATGTCAAACCAATTCCTCCATTCGTGCAGAGTGTGGATCTGAAAAAGACGTTGTATCAGCTTTACGGGCTTAACCAGAACAAACATGATCAGACCAAACCAAACGATTCAGTAAACCACTACCCCTCCCGGTGTCACCCACAGGCGCCGACTCAACCCGAAACAGGTAAGGCCCCCCCACTTTACCTTTGATACAGGGATGTATCACCCCTACCTTTTTTTCTGTTTGTCTCTTTTCTGTCTGGTTCAGGCAGAGTTTTGTCTAAATTTTATTATAATAATCAAGCGCCTTTATCGCTCGATCATTCAATTGTCAAACAAAGTTAACCACCCTCAACCAATTATCTGTCCGGCCGTAAATACTTCTGTCTTTACAGTGAAGCGTTGACGCTTTATTTTTTGTGTAGGAGTACACATCATGATCAAAGCATCGCAACTTGATGTCATACGACCAGTCTACTTCCCTGCAGCACAGTGCAATCTGCTGGTGCGAGAAGTTATCGATATACAAACACTCAGCATGAATCAATCATGCGACAAGGACGAAAGCACGACCGACAAAAGGGAAGAAGAGAATTTTAAGCAATGGCTGAACGAACTTTGTGTCAGCATGAATTTTGGAGGTAAGGCATGAAAACTCAAGCACTGAACCGTTTAATGAATGATCTGAACAAGGTTGATGAAGCCTTTATGATGAACCTGTACGAGGACATCGTAGCGCAACGTCGACAAGCAGAACTCATGCGGTCTCTCGAGATCCAGCCCGCACTACCGGGGATAGACACACCACCAAACAGCCAGTGCAAAAACCGAGTGCACAGCGCTCTGGGTATTGCGGGTCCTGCCAAACCGCTGATGGAAGCGGTTTAGAACCTGCCTCTTTCTGCCTGACGGGGCAACACGGTGTCAACTCAAGCGGCGGAGACTTTAGCCATGAAGGCTGGAGTCGTTAAGGCTGGGGCGACAGAAAATCAGGCCGTCAAGACTCGGGCTGTAAAGACTCAGGCCTCAAGTGCTCGGGTCACAGGCTTAATCCCAGTGCGTTATTGGTTAGGCTGACATTTTGCGCCCGAGAGTCTCTCTTAACGGAGAGTCTGTATTAACACTCCGATGTGACAGTCTGGCCCAACAGAGGGCCAGATCAAATTGTCTGCTCACCACCACAAGCAATACGCCTGAGTGTTACACCTGTGGCGACGAGCCTTGCATACATCAATCAGGCTAAGGTGAGAGATTACCAAACTTACCGTTGGCGTTTTTGCGTTGCTCTTCGGGAATGATCGTCTCGATTACATCCCAGTGCTCTACAATCTTACCTTCGTCAACCCGAAACAAATCATAATACGAGGTCGGTTGCCCTCCGAAGGTACCCTCACTAATTGTCAGCACGAAATTCCCCTCGCCTAACACTTTGTGCAACCGGTCGTACACCATAGTAATACCTTGCTCCGCCATCGCTTTGAGAGCAGCACCCAGACCGGAGAGTCCATCCGCCACGGCCGGGTTGTGTTGCAGGTAGTTATCGCCGTCAATATAGTTCGCAACCTTATCCATGTCGCCGTTTACCAAAATAGTGGTAACAAATGATTCGACCAGCGCTTTGTTGGTATCGGTTTTGTCCAGATCAACAATCTCAGTCGGACCATCAGTTTGGGTTCTGCCACTGGGGTTGGGGGCTGCTGTCTCAATCAGGTTATCCCAGTGCTCAACAATCAGACCATCCTCGAACCGATACACATCAAACCCCACTTTCGGTCCGAAAAATTCGTATTCACTGTGGGTAACAACGAACTCGCCGTCCTCCAGAGCTCTGACCGTATTCACTTTGGCACTACCAGCCGGCAAAGCCTGCAAAAGCTCGGCAAATCCGGCCAAACCGTCACCGGCCGTCAAATTATGCTGTATGTAGTTGTCGGCGTTTACATAGCCAATGGCGGATTTATCGCCTGTTTCAATACTTTTCAGTAATGCTATAGCTTTGTCTTTATTGGATAGTGTCATATCGGTCTCCGCGTAACTGGTCTGCGAAACAGCGCCAATAAGACACACAGCTGCCAACAGGGGTAATACAGGGGGTCGCTTAAACATAGGTATCTCCGGGGTAGAATCAGTGGAGACAAGGATGGTTGTTCTGCAGTTGGCCGACAATGTCAAAGTGTGCCGATTACCGGTAGATTTCGAACCGGTCCTCGTGGAGCCGACTCGACGCTAGATGGACTGTCGGAACTGACTCGGTGTCATGGCGGTGTGTTTTTTGAAATATTTGTTGAAATTACTGACATCCTCAAACCCCAGCTCATAGGCGAGCTTTGAGATTTGAATTTGGTCAATGGTTAAGCGCCGTTTGGCCTCCAGCACTCGGTGCGCATCAATCAGTTGCTTTGGCGTTCTCGTGCTTACCTTTTTGGTGAGATCATTCAGCCCTTTGTAGGTCATATGGAGTTCAGCAGCGTAGAAGGCCGCATCGTGGCGTCTGACAGAGTGCGTCTCGACCAGCGCCATAAACTCGGTGAATCGCTGTCGGTCAGCATCGCTCAACGTGCGGCCTTTCGGCGCAGGTCTTTTGCTGTGTACGCGCACCAGCAGTGCCGCAAACAATAACTGAATCACTAACGCACCACCCGGCTCTGTGCCACCAGTTTGTTTCAACTCGGCCAGCAGAGCTTCGCATCGCTGGCGTGTGGCGGTATCGGGCTTAAAAACCGGCGCGGCTGAGTCTGCTTGGTAACCTGCTCCAAACACCGGTAATCGAACACTTGCCTGTATTGAGTCAATGAACTGCTGCGTGAATATAAGCGACACACCCAATGGCTGATTAATTGGGTCGAAGGCCTGAATTTGATTTTTATTAATGAACAGAAAGTCTCCGGCAGACACCGGATAGTCATGAAAATCGATAAAGTGTTGTCCAACACCCTCACTGATGTAGATCAGCTGATGGAAATGTACGCGATGCGCCGCAAATGGATTGTGATCGAAGTTGGGCGCTCTTGTATAGATGGAAGAAAGCTCAACCAGTTCAAGGCCAATGGTAGAGTTGTCTTGAGCATGAAACCGAATGTCCGGCACACCTGAGACCGGTTCGGTTGAAGTGGAAGCCGTCGCATCTGACAGAGATGGGTTGTCCGTTAATTTTGTCAAAACCGGCTCCACACGTTAACGTTGTTGATACCGTGCGTGTAACAACAAAGACCCAAGCCCCGAGAGCAGAATCAGCACCAACCCCAACAGGGCCAACGTATCTGGCAATTCATGAAACACCAGCACACCTGCCAGTGTTGCCGATAGTAGCTGGGTGTACACCAACGGCGCAATGAGACTCGCATCAGCCACACGGTTGGCAACAACCAACAGATAATTCCCGGCAGCTGATCCCGCCGCACTGATGGTCAGCAGCGTCATACTCAACCCGCCCAACGCTGGCATACCAGCACTATACGCAAACGGCAACAGCAGCACAGACCCAATCAGTAGTTGGGTCAATAACAGTAGCCTCGGCCTGTATCGTCCGGCGACCAGTCGGGTCATCATCAGATAAGCGCCATAAAACGCGCCGGCCAGTAGCGCGAACAACATACCCACCGACACACCAACATGTGGTTTGACCACAAGCATGACACCCACAAAACCTATACACAGCAGGCCAGTGCGGCTACGGCCGGGGCGTTCTTTGAGCACCACGACAGACAGTGCATACGACACGATCGGGCCGATAAAAAAGGCACCAAACACATTCGCGATTGGCTCGGTCTGTAACGCAGTGAGTATCGATGCAATGCCAGCCGCAATTAACCCTCCACGCAACACTACCCGCCAGTCTGTTAGCGCGTGCTGTAACACGGGCAGATCACGCCACTGTAATCCACTGAACGGCAACAACAACACGACACCCATAAAAAAGCGCGACCAGGCCACGTGGAACGCGTTGATGCCTTGAGCCATCAACAGTTTCCCGGCGGTATCACCGACGACGACACAGGTTACCGCAACATAAACCAGAGCACCCAAACGCAATAAGGAATACCACGTCATCTAGCGGCGTAATGGCACGGGACTGGTGTTGAGGTAAGACGCCATTGCAGCCAGCCCCGCGTCGAGCCCACGGCGCCCGAGGCTGAGTCGAAACCGGTTGGATGGTGTTGCACCGACCGCCGATTGATAAACACTGGCGGGTAACAACAGCACACCCTGTTGCTCTACCAGTTGCCGGGTAAATTGCTCCACACCATCCGCCCCGTGATAACTGGGGTACGCCATGCACGATGCGTCGGGGTGCCGCCACTCAAAGAGCTCTGGGAAACGTGCAAAAAATGCATCCCAAAGCACCAGATTTTCATCAATGATCGCGCAGTTTCGTGCCAATATTTTTTCTCTGTTCTCCAGTGCAATCGTGGCGAGATGCTCCGATGGCCCGGAGCTGGAGATAGACAAGTA
>CALDUO010000211.1 GCA_937923745.1 uncultured Granulosicoccaceae bacterium | reverse complement strand
ACCAAAAGATACAGGCGAAATCAGGTGTTTCCTGATTTTACGAGTGGCATGTGCGCACAATTGGCTACGCCATTGACGCGTTAAATCGTGATCTCTCTTTCTCAGACTGGCCACTATTGACAAGCAGTATGTTGTGGCGATATCTTAAGGACGTACGGAATCTCTCATCAGGCTAAAAGGAATTAGCTGTGACTACATCACGATCCTCTCAAGTATCGCTATCAACCACGCCTTGGTATCACTGCACGACGCGCTGTGTTCGGCAGGCTTTTCTCTGTGGAAAAGATGTTGCATCCGGTAAAAATTGTGATCACCGTCGTCAATGGATTGAGGACAGGCTGATGTATTTGTCGACTATATTTTGTATCGATGTTGCAGCATTTGCCGTCATGTCTAACCATTACCATGTGGTATTTCGTGTAGATACAGTCGGTGCCAGTGAGCTCACCGATGATCAGGTAATTGGTCGAATGGGTCAGCTTTATAAGCTCAATCTTGGCACTAAGCGCTACTGCGAAAACTTGTCACTCAGCGAGGAAGAACAGTTAGCGTTTCAAAAACAGCTAAAACACTGGAGGTCGTTACTCACTGATTTAAGTCGTTTTATGGCGGAGGTAAACCAATTTATAGCACGTAAGGCAAATATTGAAGTAGATCGAAAGGGCAGATTCTGGGAAGCAAGGTTCCATTCCCAAGCAATACTGGACACCGCTGCGCTGCTGAGAACGCTGGTTTATGTGGATCTTAATCCCATCCGTGCAAAACAGAGTACCTCTGCTCTGCAGAGCAAGCACACGTCTATTCGTCGGCGATTGTCGACAGATAATCATGGATTGATGCCTTTTAAAAAAAGGGTGACTGCTGCCACTCCATTAACTTCTGCTGATTTTACGGCAGATTGGAAATCCTCAGTTTTGCCGATTAGCGGCGCAGATTATCAGCGTTTATTGGATTGGACCGCACGTTGTGTGAAAACCACTGAGATACCGGAGAGCGATGGCGCAACCGAGCCTCTCGTGCTCCTCTTGGGATACTCCGGACGCCAGTGGATGCGCTCTCAGTTAGCACGAACCACATGGCACCAGCGTGCAATTGGACTGGCCGAAAATATAGTCAGTTACTGCAAAGCATTGAGTAGACGACGAATTCGTGAGTCTACCGACCATAAAATCGAACGGTAAGTGTATTCAACCTTCCAGCTCTTCCCACCGCTTATAAAGTGTGTCCAGTTCCGACTGTAGTCTCCCTGACTCAGAAATAATTGATTCGGTATCGTTGTTTGACCGATAAAAATCCGGTTGGCTCATCAGCGTTTGTATTTCGTCTATTTTATTCTCCATTCTTTCGATTTTTTCGGGTAGCTGCTCAAGATCTCTCTGATCTTTATAGCTTAGCTTCTTTACTTTCGGGGTGTCTGGTGTCTTGTGTGTAGGTTCGCGGACACCTTGCTTTTGGCTGGTCTTATTTTGGGTGTCTGTTTTGTTTTTTTGGGTGTCCACAACAGCGGGTCGCTGCGCTAACCAATCGCTATAACCACCCACATACTCTCTTACTGCGCAGTTACCTTCGAATACGAGAGTGCCCGTCACGGTGTTATCGATAAATTCACGATCGTGGCTGATGATGATGGTGGTTCCGGCATAATCTGTGACGAGTGATTCGAGTAACTCGAGTGTCTCAACGTCCAGGTCGTTGGTTGGTTCGTCAAGCACGAGCATATTGGATGGTTTTAGGAACAGTTTTGCCAGCATCAGGCGGTTGGTTTCGCCGCCCGATAACGCTGTTATAGGCGCACGCGCTCGATCGGGTGCGAACAGGAAATCTTGCATATAGCTGATGATGTGTTTGGTTTGTCCGTTGATTTCGACAGAATCACGACCTTCTCCTACATTCTCCATTGCAGAAAGTGCTGGGTTTAACGCGCCCCTGAGCTGATCAAAGTAGGCTACTTCCAGGTTTGTACCTGTTTTAATGGTGCCAGAATCGGGGGTGAGTTGTCCCAGTAAGAGGCGGATTAGCGTTGATTTTCCGACACCGTTTGGGCCGATTACGCCGACTTTGTCACCACGCTG
Organism: uncultured Granulosicoccaceae bacterium; assembly: GCA_937923745.1. Classification (GTDB taxonomy): domain Bacteria; phylum Pseudomonadota; class Gammaproteobacteria; order Granulosicoccales; family Granulosicoccaceae; genus CALDUO01. Next base: position 14,421 of record CALDUO010000211.1, on the reverse strand, counting down.
TATGGTGGCATTGAAGCGTTGAATTATTGGGGTGTCCCCGAATGAGAAAGACACGTTTTCAGCTTCGATGACAATTTTGCCAGAGGCATTGGCTTTATTGATGTCAAGTTTGGCTTTGCCAACAACTTCTATACGCTGTCGTCTCTCTTCCCGCAGTTTTTTGAGCGCCCGAACGCGCCCCTCATTACGTGTTCTTCGTGCCTTGATGCCTTGTCTTATCCATACCTCTTCTTGTGCCAGCTTTTTATCGAACAGCGCATTCTGTTTGGCCTCTGTTGCGAGTTGCGCTTCTTTGCCGGTGAGGTAGGTGGCGAAATTTCCAGGCCAGTCCGTCAGCTCACCACGGTCGAGCTCAATAATTCGGGTGGCAAGTCGCCGTAAGAATGAGCGATCGTGTGTGATAAAAATTAACGTACAACGAAGACTCATTAAATGCTCTTCGAGCCACTCGATGGCGGTAATGTCGAGATGGTTGGTAGGCTCATCGAGTAACAGAATATCTGGCTCGGTCAATAAAGCCCGTGCGAGCAGAACCCGTCGTTTGAGTCCGCCAGACAACGTATTAAAAGCGATATCAGGATCAAGCGACATGCGCGATAACGTCTCGGACACCTTTTGGCCTAAAGCCCAACCATCGCAAGCGTCCAGTTGCGACTGTAAACGTGATAGTTTGTCGAGACTTCCTGTGCCATTGGCCAGCAACTCTGACTCAGTCTGGTAGTCACTCAGTAACTGACCCGCGTCGCTCAAACCGCCTGCGACCACCGAGTAGATGGACCCGTCAAACTCTGCAGGAACATCTTGTTGAAGATAGGCAATGCGTAAACCTTGCCTCGCGATGATTTCACCGGCATCTGGCTTGATGGTTCCGCCCACTATTTTGAGCAGGGTTGATTTCCCCGTGCCGTTTCGACCCACCAGCGCTATGCGCTCGTGTTCGTTTACACGCAGATCCACCGAGTTCAGGACCGGCTTGTCGCCGAAGCTAATATTCAGCGATTGTAGACGCAATAAGGCCATAACGTTTCAGGAGGCGAATTAATCGGTAAGGTGAAGCGCAACAGAACATAATTATTCTGTTGCGATGACCGGGCTTCAGTGAACGCCCACAGTGATTCGGCTGGGTTAAATTTTCTAACGACGTGTGATGCTGCCAAGCAGACCACGTACAACGCGGGTGGCCAAGCGAGAGCTGATTGATCGCACAAACGTTTTGGCAGCAGCTTCAGCCAAAGTTTGTCTGCCACGGCCCTTTGGTTTATTGGCCTTCTCTTCGGCTTTCTGTTGCGCGGCAAGTTCTGCTTCCTTTGCAGCGGCCTCAGCTTGCCGGGCAACCCGTTCAGCCAACAACTCGAACGCAGACTCGCGGTCCACTGATTTTTCGTACCGACCCATATGGGGGCTTCCTGCGATCACCTTTTCGCGCTCTGAATCAGTTGCCGGACCGATACGTGATGACGGCGGACATACCAATACACGATCTACCATCGTTGGTATACCGCCACTGTCGAGCATAGTGACCAAAGCCTCCCCAACACCCAATTGAGAAATGACTTCTTCCGTGTCGATGTCTGGATTGGAGCGCATGGTTTGAGCCGCAACTTTGACCGCCTTTTGGTCTTTCGGTGTGAAAGCCCGCAGCGCGTGTTGTACACGATTGCCCAATTGGCCCAGCACAGAATCCGGAATATCAGACGGGCTTTGAGTTATAAAATAGATACCAACTCCTTTGGAGCGTATGAGTTTTACAACGGTTTCAACTTTTTCGACAAGAGCTTTGGGTGCGTCGTTAAACAAAAGATGTGCTTCGTCAAAGAAAAAGACGAAACGCGGCTTCTCAAGGTCGCCAACTTCCGGTAATTCTTCGAAAAGCTCAGACATAAGCCATAACAAAAACGTCGCATACAGACGAGGATGCATCATAAGTTGTTGCGCGTTCAACACATTGACCAACCCCTGTCCGGTATGGTCTGTGCGCATCAGGTCCCATAATTCTAACGCCGGCTCACCAAAGAACTGATCAGCGCCTTCTTCTTCGAGAACCAACAGGCGACGTTGAATAGCACCCACACTCGCACTGGTTATGTTGCCGTATTCATCACGAAATTCTTTTGCGTTGTCGCCGAGAAATCTGAGTGTAGACTGCAGGTCTTTGAGATCGACCATGAGCATGCCTTCATCATCAGCAAACCGAAACGCAATATTCAGAATGCCTTCCTGCGTATCGTTCAAATCAAGCAAACGCGACAACAGAGCCGGGCCCATATCTGAAATGGTGGCTCTAATGGGGTGTCCCTTTTCACCATACAAATCCCAGAACACCACAGGATTGTTGGCAAATTCGTAGCCGGCCATACCTATTTCAGATACACGCTCATCAATTTTTGGATGCGCAGAACCTGCCTGTGAGATGCCAGATAGATCACCTTTGACGTCCGCCATAAAGACTGGCACGCCAATTTTGGAGAGTCCTTCGGCGATTACTTGTAGGGTGACGGTTTTACCGGTGCCAGTCGCGCCCGCGATCAAGCCATGTCGATTGGCAAATTTGCCGAGAAGGTGGACATGCTCCTGTCCTTTACCAACGAGAATATTGAGATCGTCTGCCATGGTTTTCTGCTCAATTTAGAACTTTGCACATTTGAACATAGGCAGGAGGGTTTTATCCAGCGTTGCGCTGGCCCAGTTTGCTGTTTGACCACCCCATTACGTCTTCTATGGAGCGCTCGAGATCAATATAAAAAGTGTGATAGAGCAACCCGAAATTTTGCTCTGGTTGATTTCCGGTAAAAACCTGGCAGCGAAATGTTGAGTCGGTCAGCGTCCTGAACGGGCTCCAGAGCCCAGTGTTTCGCTGTGTGCCGCCCGCCAGCAGCACATGCAACACAAACTGGTCATTTGTGATGTAGCCCACCGCGTGAAAATCAGGAGAGTTAAAATAGCTCACTGTGGTTTTATGGTGGCGGTGAATGACCTTACAGGCATATCCGGTCACCGGTTCGCAGTCAGCATCAAAATCTCCGGTCAGAAACCGGTTAGGCCGGAACACGACCCGTTTTGCTTCCGGGTACACGGCTGACGCCATTCTGATCAGAGTGGTCACGTCTATCTTCTCGTTACCCGCCTTCAGCATATGCGGTACAGACAGGCAATGTGCCGGACCGGGAATGCCGGTTTGTTTCAGCAGCAGACTCACCCCTAACGCCAGATCTGTTGGTTTTGCGTAGCGACGTTCGCTAATGGGCTCAATGTCGAGCTTTCGACGGTCTTCGACCAACTCGATACCATGTTGCTGGGTCAGATTCTCGATGTAGCTCAACAATTCGGGCTGCAGCCATTCCATTTCGGAGGGCAAAAAGAGGTAAGGCGTATCGTTGATCAGCTTGCAGTTGAGGCTGGCGCGCAGACGGGTTTTGGGAGTCAGGTCGGTCAGTTGGAGAATTTTATCCAGCGTCGCAATCCATTCGGTGGTGCTAATCCCCTGTTGTGATGTTGGGTTCTGCGGCTGCATGGCAGATCATCGATCCTCAAGTAGTTTGCCGGATTTTCCGGCTCTAACAGGGAGTGATTCCACGAAGTCCCCCGGCTCTGTGCCTCGGATGAAGCGATATTCGGGCCAGTCGGTCTCTTCTTTTCCGGTGAACAAAAAATTTTCACAGCACACACCACTGCCGGTAATCATGTAAGCAAGCAATCAACATACTGATCGTCACTACAGTCATCGACATTGATGCCAATACGCAGTTCCTTTTTAGCGTCGCCTGCGTGTCAGTGAGCTAGTCGCTGCGAGTGTACAAAAAAGGTATGAGCCGCAGTAGAGCGGCTGGTGCAAATGTGGGGGAATACCGAATGGAGCGAGCTCTGAGGGTGTCAAGCTTCAGTGCTGAGCCTTGGTGATGAGTCCCAGTAACAGTAACCAGTAACAATAACCAATAACAATAACCAGTAACGAAAGCCGGAGCTACGCTCCTGGGGCAAACTCAGGGATTGAAGTCAGAGGCTAAATTCCGGTGCTGTTTCCGGGTTCGATGTGCAGATGACTGGTTGAGACTGGTGATACCAGGATCAGTCAGACGATGATTCTTGTGAGGCAGCCCATTCATCAGGTGTGAACGCTTTGATAGTGAGTGCGTGAATAGCGCCGGTTTTTATGTGTTCGTTCAGAACTGCGTAGACCATTTTGTGACGTTTGATGGTTGATTGACCTTGGAAGGCAGGCGTTACAACCACGGCTTCAAACTTACTGCCATCGCCTGTGATGGTGGCCTTGCTGTCTGGAATCGCCGCTTCTACCTGGTCGCTGAAGAAATCCATTCGCATGATATTTTGCACTCACTCTGGAAAATCGCAAGTATACCTATAACTGCCTTTCGTGTCGGTATCGTGGCGGTATGGGATGTTTAGGATCGTAAAAAAAAGTCAAAAAAATGGGCCCGACTGGCGGGCCCGATTGGGGGTGAGAACGTGACTACCAGTTTCTGGAGCACGTGTAATAAAGGTAGTTCCACCCCGGGATTTGTCAATTAATTACCGATAAATACAGCGATTATTTGTTGTATTTACCGAAATTAATGGCATCTGTTAAACAACGCATGTTGATCAATGCGCAAACGCCAGTTCACTGACAGGGTTGGCTCGAAATGCCGATGCCTGTGGCAGTGCAAACGATTCCCCTTGTTAAGGGTTTTCGTAGAACACGTACGACGTTGAATAATCGCTGAATTCGAAATAAACCTTCTCTTCGCCGCTATCGACTTTGGCGTTGAGATTGGCATCGAGCACGCCGTAACCAAAACGATAAGGTCTGTCTTCATTATTGCTCGTGCCAGTGGCGGTGCTAAGCTTATCGATTTTCATGAAGCGTTTTACCAGCTTGTCGCCAGCATAGACTTCGAGCACGCCATCGGTCCCAGTCCAATTCTGAACGGCTCGGCCAATTTTGTTCTGCGATTCCTGTGTACAACCAACAACCAGCAAAGAAGTTGCGAGTAAGCCGGCAGTTAAATAATGTTGTGATTTCATAGTGGTTCCAATTAGCTGCGTTATGTCTGGCGATCACTGTTTCAGCAAAGTAAGTTACGCCCCCAGGTTGCCCAGTGTAAACGTTTTACGCGAGGTAGTGATGTGACCGTTTGTTGGGTTTCAAACGAAGATGATATGGTTCATCAAATCACATTTAAACCTCAGTGGCAGTCGCAGGATGGATCCTGCACGCTGATGCTGCGTTGGAACTTGCCCTGCGCTGCTCATTTACCGGAGTAAACTGCGCTGCTCGTTCAAGTCCCGCCTTGCCTGAGCGCACATGCTCTCATCCTGCGAGTACCACTGGTGGCAGTCGCAGGATGGATCCTGCACGCTGTTACTGCATTGGAACTTGCCTTGCGCTGCTCTTTTACCGGTGTAAGTCAAACTGGCCCGACCAGGCGTTTTTGGTTATTTGGTCGCGGGTTGATTTTTGGGAAAGTCATGGAAAACAAGCTGGAAACCGGCTTGTGAGAAGTTGGACCAGTTTGTCCCGTCAACGTCATAGTGAGTAACAGCGCTGGTGGGCATATCCTGCACCGACCCCGGCACCAGCGCATTACACAAGAGCGAGACGCCCGGATTGTGGCCTATCAATAACAGATGGGACACCGTATCCGATGTCGCACAGATTGTGTCGAGCAGTGCACTCAGCGGGGCCTCGTAAATTGCATCCGAAAATAGTGCATTAGCCGGATCGCACTGTAGCGCCGGCAACATCAGATCAAGTGTTTCGCGTGTTCGCTGCGACGTGCTGACAAGAATACCGTCAGGTTGATATCCCCGCTCAGCGAGTCGTTGACTCATCATGGGGGCATCGTGTCTGCCACGGTCATTTAACGGTCGTTCGTGATCCGTCTGGCTTGGGTGATTCCAGCTGGATTTGGCGTGACGCATGACGGTAATGGTTTTCATCGGGAAACTATATAACGCCAGTTGAGTGGTTACCAGTTGTATGGCTTGTGGGTGCATCGTGGCTGGGCCGTAGTGGACCCTGCCTATCAGGTTGTCGAATACGGGTAAAACAGGGTGACTACAATTGTTGAACGACAATCAAGCGGCAGATTGTTGCACGTTGATCTGGTGGTAGTGCAGTAGGTCTATGCCGTAACGAGGGGGTTGGAATCGGGGTGTCCGGAACTCTTGTTCAGAACCATTAATGCCAGTAACTTCGCCTACTGCCCGCGTCGCAATCTACTCAACGCGTTGCCTGCCTATGCGGTGAGGAGTGTATTTGGAATTGGGGTGTCCAGAACTCTCGTCAAGAAGTCTCGCCCCGAACCACAACATGCCAGCTACTCAGGCTACCGGCTGCATCGTGATGCGCTCAACGCGTTGCCTGCCAATGCAATGAAAAGTGGATTTGCAATTGGGGTGTCCAGAACTTCTCGTCCAGAACCTCTCAATGCGAGTCACACGGTTGCCGGTCGCATGAGCGACTGGTGTCGGGGTGGTGCGCTTAACCGGTGACCGATGGCGTTTGAATCGGGGTGTCCGATATGATGGCATCCGTGCGGCGGATAAAGCCCACCCCTTTTTCAGTGCTGACGCTTAACCATTCACCGCTGGTTTCAATCAGCGGCAGCATTGTGCCGGGAGGCACTCGCATGATGAGCGTGGCATAGCTGTGTGGCTCGCCATAGATGCCGATGGGGTAATAACTGCCTGTTACACGAATGGTCCTTGTCGGCACAAATGTGTCTGCGGTAATCGGCCCTTGAGCCGGTGTGAAGGTCACCGTGCCATTGTCGTCGGTCCGCACGATGTCAAATTCATGAACGTTGGCTGCGCTATGGGTTTTCGCAGGAATATGCACGGGTCCCTCAAGGCTGAATCCGGCGTACTGGCCGGATCGGGCTGCGGTGGTGGCGCCGCCAGCGGTATTGGCCAGCCGTGTTTTGGGTGTCTGCGATTGGGTTTGGATGTTGGCAGAGTCCGCGATTGTGACTTGAGCCGATGGCGCGCGCGTGCTGCCGGGGTTTACGCCGGTCTGTGCGCAACTGGCGCAGATGAACACCGTTGTGCCTATCAGTAGAAGTCTGCCAAAGGCGGGTCTGTTGTTGTCGGTGCTGACGAATTCCATCGTGATCTTCTGCCTGTTCCTTGTACGTTGCCTGTTGATATCAGTAGGCTAACGCTATCGCTACAGGAATTCTGACCACAGACCAGCACTTCCTGTGTGAGGCAGTTCACAAATAATGTGTGGGGATTAAAAACGTGAGGTGGTAGTGCGGTTTGAGCGCCTGCCGCCAGTGTGGCGGCAGGGAAGGGGGACTTTCGTTCAGGTATTACTTGATGTCGCGAGAATGAACATAACCGACGCCCTGTTCGGTTTTTACTTCAAACCAAGGACCAATAGCGTTGGTCACTTCAAGCTTGGTGCCGGGGGACACGCGCATCATCAGTGTGGATGAGAAGTTGGCATCGTTATAAATCGCTTTGGGGTAGTAGGTGCCGCTGACCATGACCCACTCGGATTCAGCGATTGTCGGTTGCGCCGGTGCCAAAGGCTCAAGCTTGGCCAGCTCTTGTTCGGCGTTCTCAATAACGGGAGGTGCCGCTTCGAACTTTGCCGGAATCAGGGTGACCTCTTCGCCGGTGGGTGTCACTGCATTTTCAACGGCTTCTTTTGCTGCCACTACAACGGTGGTTTTTGGTTCGCCTACAGGCTTGACGATAGGGTTAACGTCTTCTTGGGCAACAGCTAAAACGGCCGGTTGCTCTGTTTCGCCCTGATCGACGCTGGTAGCCGGTGCCTGTGCCACAGTTAAAGTGGCGTCTTTGACGATGTCGGTTGGCACGTTCAGCTTTTGACCAAATTTGATGAACGCGGCGTCCTGTTCTGACATACCGTTAGCGGCTGCGATGATTTTCCAGTTGGTGGCGTCACCGGTGGTGCGCTTGGCAAGATCCCACATGGTCTCACCGGCCTGAACTTCAATGGCGGTGGCAGGTACCGTGGTCACTTCGTTGCTGGCGGCAACAATTTCTGTCGTGGTGTCGGCTACCGCTTCTTTTGTCGGTAACGGCAAGCGCTCAGATGAGGCGATTTGGGTGTCAACGGCCTCAACCGCCAGAGCATCGTTACCCAGAGCATCGTTATTTTGCGGCAGGCGTGACGCGATCACCAAGTCACCGGGAAACAAAATTTCGAGTCCCGGATGAACAGTGCCATTTGCGTCCAAACCATTGAGCTCGGCCATCACCTTCCAATTGGTGGCGTCACCGGTGTAGCGCTTGGACAGATCCCACAGTGTTTCACCGTCTGCTACCTGATGGATGTAACCTTCTGAAAGCGCTACTGGCTGTACGCCCAGAGCCGCATCCGTGGTTGCTGTTGAAGCACTGTTTAGAGAGTCTACAATGACGAGGCCGTCATTTGGCGCGTCTAGCAGTGCCAGCTCGACATCATCACCGAATTCGTCGGTCTGTGATGTGCCTGCTATCAGGTGATCGTCAGCGGTATTGGTACCGTCGAGTCTCAGCACGTGCTTGGCGCGAACCCAAGTGCTGTTGCCGATATCCCCGGCTTTGGACGCTATGCGTCCAACGGTGCTGTCGGGTTCGATATTGATGGGGCTGCTGGCGCACGCAGAAACGGTCAGTGCGATAACGCTGACTGCAAGCAGCCTGGAATTAATGTGAGTTTTGTTGGCCATAGTTCCTTCACCCCGCCATCTATGGCGAGCCTGTTGTTGAGTTGAGTGTTACTACCGACAACACGTTTGCTTTTAGTATTGGTGTGTCGTTGATCCGGCAGTAGCGGATACATCACAAAGTGATTCTCTATTACATAGTAGTCAGGATGTGCTTCGTCAAATATTCTTGCGCTTTCACGTCACTGAAAAACGAAGGTTGCTATTTCAGGTTATTGAACTAGCAATCACGTCTGTTGCAGACCATGTCGTTGCAGTTCCGGCGTTTTAGCGATGGGTTTGTAGCGTCACGCTATGGAAATTGGGGTCTGTGAGACCCGGTTGCCAAGTGAAGCGATGAGCGTCAGGAGGCACACGATGGCAGCGCCGGTTGCGGTGATCTCAGACTGGTAACGAGACTGGTAACGAGACTGGTGAAGGAGATTGGCAACGGGATTGGCAACGGGGATAGTGACAAGTGTGGCAGATGACTGCACACCAATGTTAGTCCGGGCTACAGCAGCTTCGTTTCATCCGAGGATGTCATCACGACGGTAATGCGTGGGCGTAACCCACGCACTGTCATCTCTGTGAATGCAGGTTGTGCAACGTCAGCTTTTGCATACCCTCAATAGGCCGTGGCTCATAAACGACTTTCTACCAGATCGATTTTCTGGCAATAAACCGCACTTTGTCAGTTGCGCTCTAAGCCTTGTCAGCCCAGGTGTCGCGAAGGGTGACCGTCCGATTAAAGACAGGTGCTGATGGCGAGTGATCGTGTCGGTCGGCAACAAAATAGCCGATACGTTCAAACTGCACACGGGTCTCGGGCATCAGTTCAGCCACGGAGGGTTCAACGAAACAGGTCGTTAACACTGACATGGAGTCCGGATTAATCGCATCGCCCAGCGACGGTGCTGACATGGGGTTAGGGATATCAAACAGGCGGTCGTACAGTCGAACTTCCGCTGCGACTGCGTGGGCTGCGCTCACCCAGTGGATGACGCCTTTGACTTTTCGGCCTTCGGGTTTTTTGCCGAGGGTTGCTGCATCATGTGTACAGTGAATCTCGGTAATATTGCCAGCGTCGTCTTTGACTATCGATTCGCATTTGATGACATAACTACCTCGCAGTCTCACCTCGCCACCGGGTACGAGCCGCTGATATTTTGGTGGAGGATTCTCGGCAAAGTCTTCTCGTTCAATGAATAGCTCACGACTAAAGGGCACTTCGCGACGACCGGCCTCGGGGTTTTGCGGGTGATTGGCAAAGTCGAGCATTTCGGTGTGATCTGTATTCAGGTCGGTAATAATCACCCGCACCGGGTCCAGGACGGCCATACGACGAATGGCATGTGTGTTGAGATCGTCGCGGATGCTGTTTTCGAGCACGGCCATCTCAATCCACGCATCATTTTTGGTAATGCCAATTCGCTCGCAGAAGTCGCGAAGTGCGGCAGCGGTATAGCCGCGGCGTCGCATGCCGGTAATGGTAGGCATACGCGGGTCATCCCAGCCACTGACATGCTTTTCTTCAACCAGCTGAATCAGGCGACGTTTGCTCAGCACGGTATATTCCAGAGCGAGGCGGGCGAATTCAATTTGTTGTGGGTGTGAGGGCGTGTTCAGTGTTTCGAGCACCCAGTCATAGAGCGGGCGATGGTCTTCGAATTCGAGGGTGCACAAAGAATGCGTAATGGTTTCGATCGCGTCTGACAGACAATGCGTGTAGTCGTACATGGGGTAAATATTCCACGCATCGCCTGTTCTGAAATGATGCGTTTTCCGAATGCGGTAGAGCGTCGGGTCACGCATGTTCATGTTGCCCGAGGCAAGGTCAATTTTTGCCCGAAGTACATGAGAGCCTTCGTCAAATTCGCCAGAGCGCATTTTTTCGAACAGGGCAAGGTTCTCGTCTGCACTACGGCTACGGCCTTCACTGGGGGTGCCGGGTTCGGTCAGTGTGCCGCGCATCGTGCGCATATCCTCTGGACTGCTATCGTCGACATAGGCGTGACCGGACTGAATCAGCTGCACTGCATAGTTATAGAGTGCGTCAAAGTAGTCAGATGCGTGATGCTCTGCGTCCCACTGAAAACCCAGCCAGGTGACGTCTTCTTTGATGGCTTCCATGTACTCGACACTTTCTTTTTCGGGATTGGTGTCATCAAAGCGAAGATTGCAGGTGCCGTTGTAACGCTCAGCGACCCCAAAATTCAGGCAGATTGATTTAGCGTGCCCGATATGCAGATAGCCATTTGGCTCCGGTGGGAAACGCGTTGCAACTCGCTGGTCGTTTTTACCCGCTGCCAAATCGTCCTCGATAATGGTACGAATAAAATTGCTGCCGCTGATCGTCTCTTTGCTGGTCATATTGGGGTGTCTGGAAACTGTCGTGGTGATTGCTAAACCGGAGTGTGAGTGTAGCGCGCTGATCCGGCGACAACAATGTGTTGTTTGGGTAACCAGCCAGTATCTGCCGATGACGTCCGGCGATGAATTGGGCGTGAGCAGTCTGCCCAGCTGATGGCAGTGTGTCTGTGCCAACAGACTGATGTTCTATAGCACTAACAGACTAAGCGTGGTTAATCTCTCGATGTATAACGATTGCGCTGCACGCTCAGGCCCGCATGCAACAGGGCCAGCCATAAGTGCGAATGCACACTATCAAGGGTCGGTGCTGTTGCGCTGGTATTCGTCGAATTTGGCAAGCACGCGCCGCACGTAGTTTTGGGTTTCGCGGTAGGGCGGAATACCATTGTACTTTAATACAGCTCCGGGGCCCGCGTTATAAGCCGCCAGTGCCAGTTTGGTGTCCTGATTAAACTGCTCGTACAGCTGAGCAAAATAGGTGACACCGATCTGCACGTTTTTCTCAGGGCTAAACAAATCGGTCAGTCCAAACTCCGCGGCGGTTGATGGCATCAGTTGCATCAGACCTCGAGCACCTGCGCGAGACACTGCTTGGTCATGAAAGCACGATTCGGTTCTGGCAATCGCTGCAATTAAATGCCGGTTAAAGCCATGCTTTTCGGCCGCCTCAGTGAAATAGGTTTCGTATTTGGCGCGTCGGGCAATGAGTTTTTCAGGGGTCATGCCTCGGCACGACGGAGTCGGGGTGTGGGTACCACGCGTTTTGCTGAATGCGCGGTACTGCCGTTGACCGGCGTCAGGGTTGAAGTCTGAGAACGACAGCGTGCCATCCGGTTCCCGTTTAACAAACGTGTTGCTGGCGTAGATGTGCCCTGCAAACAGGCAGAGCACGAGCAGCAGTGTGAGTGGCGTAGGGCGCATAGGAAGTGTTGTGACCGTCATTGTGCATAACGACTTGCAAGGTTCGTACGCTTTACCGTTCTGACGTATAACGTGAACCCGATCACACCTGCTCCCGGGCGTTGGTGGGTAGCCGAAGGCAATGACCGGGGTCTATCAACGAGGCCCGGCAAAAGCCGGACTAGCAGAGGCCGGCAGTTGTCAGAGTCATCGTTGCCGAGGCATTCACGGGTTATTCAGGTGCCTTGCCATTGCGAGAGATGGTGTTCAAGCGCGGGGCGTTTGGGTGAAGGTGGTTTTATTGATGAGGTGCCTAAGTAGACGAATCCGACAATCTGATCTTTTTCGGGCACTGCCAGGGCCGCTTTGACATGCGGGTGCGTTGCGTTCGGACCGGTGAGCCATATTGCACCGAAGCCCAGCGCATTGGCTGCCAGCATAATCTGTTGTGTTGCTGCACCTGCCGAGACTATTTGTTCCCATTCAGGTGTTTTGGGGTGATTGCCGGTGATGGTTGCGACGACCACAATGATAAGCGGCGAGCGTAACGGTTTTTCGGCGATACGTTCGAGTTTATCGGCTGGTGTCTCCGGATTATCCCGTAAGGCTGCCTCGGTAAACACGGTGGACAACGCGTGTCGCGCGTCTCCTCTAATTTCAATAAATCGCCACGGCCTCAGAGCCGCGTGATCGGGCGCTGCGAGACCTGCGGTTAATATCTCGGAGAGCTGGTCTGCATTTGGCGCCGGATCCTCGAGGTATCGGGCAGGTATGGAAGCACGTTTTTGCAGAAAGTCGAGAGTTGGCATCAGTTAGAATTACTGTCGGGTCAAACCCCCAAGTATACCGCTGACCAGGAATGACAGAGTGACAATTCAATACCGTATTACGCCGTCTGATCCGCAGGCACATCTATTTTCGGTAGAGATACTGATAGCCAAAGTTGCGTCGAAGAAGTTGATTTTGACGTTGCCGGCTTGGATTCCCGGCAGCTATATGATCCGTGATTTCGCCCGGCACATCGTATCGTTTAAGGCGTTTACCGGGCAGAGTCAGCTTGTAACAGACAAGCTGGACAAACAAACCTGGCGAATAACCGGTGTGGGTGATGCTGTGATCGTGCAGTACGAGGTGTATGCGTGGGATCTGTCGGTCAGGGCAGCACACCTCGATACCACGCATGGTTTCTTTAATGGCACCAGCGTGTTTCTGGCCGTGCAGGGGTATGAGCAGTGCGAATGCGTGGTAGAAATCAATCGCCCGGTGGGCATGGATGCCAGTCAGTGGGGTGTGGCGACGGCGCTAACCCCGTCGTTACATCCGCCTGCTGGCGTAGTGGACAGTTCTGCTGCCGGCTCAGCAGTCAGCTCAGTAGATGCCGACGGTTTTGGCTGGTACCGCGCGGCAGACTACGATGAGCTTATCGATCACCCGGTTGAAATGGGGACGTTCGAATCGGCGACCTTCGACGCCTGTGGTGTCGAGCACCAGCTCGTGTTGACCGGGCGATACACTACGGATATCCAACGAATATGTGTCGATCTAAAACGGATTTGTGAATACCAAATTCGGTTTTTTGGTGAGCCCGCCCCTGTAAAAAAGTATGTGTTTATGGTGATGGTGACCGGTGACGGTTATGGCGGGCTGGAGCACCGTGCATCAACCGCCCTGATGGCACGTCGGGAGCATTTGCCCATTCCGGGCGATGAGGGAATTAGCGATGACTATCTGGAATTTCTGGGATTGTGCAGTCATGAGTATTTTCACACCTGGAATGTCAAACGCATAAAACCTGCGACCTTTGTACCGTATAAGCTGGCAGAAGAGTCGTACACCACTTTGCTTTGGGCGTTTGAAGGAATCACCTCGTATTACGATGATCTGGTGCTGGTCAAATGTGGGCTCATTGACCAGTCGCGTTATCTGGCGCTGTTGGGCAAGACTATCACGCGGGTTTATCGTGGAGCGGGGCGTCACAAACAGTCGGTAGCGGCGTCCAGTTATGATGCGTGGACGCGGTTTTACAAACAGGATGAGAACGCGCCGAATGCGATTGTCAGTTATTACACCAAAGGATCGTTGGTCGCATTGTCGTTGGATCAATTGCTGACGGCTTCCTCATCCGGCAATGCCAATTTGCAGACGTTGCTGGGTGTGTTGTGGGAACGATATCGGCACGGTGTCGAAAACAGTGTGCCGTATGGTGTGGATGAGAATGAGTTCGAGGCAGTCGCACTAGAGTTGTGTGACGACAATCATGCGCCAGAAATTCGCGCATTTTTTAAAGAAGCTGTGTTTGGTACCGACGATTTGGCGTTGTCCGAGACGCTGAAGTCCCGCGGTATCGCCCTGCATTGGCGTGCAGCGACCTCGCAATCAGACGCGGGCGGCACCCCCGGTACTGCCGAGGCTGATGCAGACTCACTGGCCAACGCACAAGGCCTGTCATTAGGTGCGCGACTGAGCGGCGGCCCAACAGGTCTGACCGTCA
>CALDUO010000210.1 GCA_937923745.1 uncultured Granulosicoccaceae bacterium | reverse complement strand
ACCGTTTGACTGTACTGCGCCCCGTAGGACTGCTCAATACTGGTAAACCGAAAGTCGTTCAGAAGTTTTCGGGTCTTGGGCACGCTACTCTTAAGATTATGGTAGTGCGTAAATTGCGGGAACCGCCTGGGAAAGGTGACGCGGGGATGCTGCGGGTCGTATTCCCACGGGTGCATATAAAACACCAGTCCTGTCCCTTCGGCTTCGAGACGTTTTACCAGGTGCTTGGTGACAGAGTACGGGTATAACCTGAAATAGCCGCCTCCGCTCATCGGCACATTTTGCCCCGTCTTTGCAGACGAATCGGGCAGGCGCACCGTACTCAATGGTATTTCATAAATTCGGTGTCCCTTTGGCGTAGTTAACCAACCGGGGGTACGCTGCGCACCCGGTATCCCGTAGCGATAGTTTTTAACCGGAAACAAACTGGAGTCATATAAAAAGCCCTCCTCCAGCAGAATATCCAGTGCCCACAGTGACTGTTGTGTGATCGAAAAAAAGGGGGCTCTGTAACCGATGACAGGTTGCCCGCTGATGTCTTCGAGCAATTGTTTGCTGCGTCGAAGCTCAGACTGAAATTGCGCAGGTGTCTGTTGATACACAAACCGGTGCGAGTAACCGTGGCTCGCAATCTCATGGCCCCGGTCGGCTATTTGCCGAATCAGTGACGGTGTTTTTTCAGCCTGATAACCCAGCACAAAAAACGTAGCGATTGTGCCTGACTCGGCCAGCAATTCCAGCAGCGGCTCTACACCGTTGTGTATACGCGACTCGAACGGCCCCCAGTCATCCATGTCAATCTCAATGCCCTGATACCAGTCTTCCAAATCAACCGAAAATACATGAGCGAATACAGCGTCAGTCATCACTTGCTCCCGGGCAAGTTAGCAACATCCCGTGCGGCAGTGTCCTGCGCGGCATTTACGTTATACGGTGTGCAACGAACCAACCAGACGATACTCAACACAACTACCGCAACAAACACCATAACCATGGCAACCCACAGAGAATGTGGCAGACGGTTATAGAGCAGTGCAATCACAGAGCCTGCAACAGCAACACACCACAACATGGCAACACTCCATGTTTCACTGATCCCAAGATACACCAGCCGATGCGACAGGTGATCTTTACCGCCGACAGCGACACTTTGCCCACGTTGGGTTCGTGTGATCATGACCATCAGTGTGTCACTCACCGGCACAGCACAGATCAGTAACGGTAACAGCAGGCTGTGCAGGCTTATCAATACGTTCGGCGGCTGTGATATCACACCGTTGGGTATCACCAGGACTGCCCCGCCGGCAACACATAAGCCAATCCATAACGAACCGGCATCGCCCATAAATAGTTTGGCAGGATGAATATTAAGCAACAAGAAACCGGCAATCGCTGCAGCCAGTGTGGTGAATACTGTCGGTAATGCCTGTAGCTCGGGGTTGCCTACGGCCATGACCGCAATGGTCAGACAGGCAATCAATGATACACCCCCCGACAGCCCATCCATGTTATCGAGCAAGTTGGTTGCATTAATAATGGTCAGCAGCCATATCAGATACATCACCAACGCAACAGCAAATACTGCCCAACCCGATGATATAAAGCGACCACCCTGCCCGGTCTGAGCCAACACAAGACACAAGAACAGTAGGGCGGAAAACACTTGTGCAACCAGTTTTACCCGTGGCGGCATGGGCTTGAGGTCATCTACCAAACCCAGCACCAATAATGGCAATGCGGAGAACAGAAAAACGGCAGTGATACCGACAAGACCGGCCTGCAATACAAGCACCACAGCGAAACCTGCAAAAATAGGTAATCCGCCCAAGCCCGGCGTCACATGCTGATGCCACCGATCAGAGGTTGGTGTGACACGGCCAAGTGTCAGAGCACCTGCACGACGGGTGAGCCACCAACAACCCGCCAGCGATATACCGAATGCCGCAACAAGCGGCCATACCGCCCACACTACACAGCAGCCGCAGTTTCGCGAACAGGCCTGTAGTAGTCAGCAACGCTATCGATCATGTCGGTCAGCGTAAACTGCGGCTGAAATTTGATCAGGTGATCGAGTTTGTCGCAATTGGGCACGCGTCGTGGCATGTCTTCAAAACCCTGCTCACTGGTAAACGCCTGCTCATAGGGAACCAGATCAATGCGTGATGTTGACTTTAACCGACGACAGATCAGCTTGGCCAACTCAATTATCGAGATCTCTGTCGAGCCACCAATGTTATACACCTCACCTGCCGCATCCGAATGCATGGCGAGTCGATAGGTTGCGTCAACCGTATCATTAATATGCGTGAACGTGCGTGACTGGAGACCGGTACCATGCACAGTGATAGGCTCGTTACGCAGCGCCTGGCTTACGAAAGTGGGCAATACCATACCGTACTGATTACTTTGGCGTGCGCCCACAGTATTAAAAAAACGAACCACCGACACAGGCAAGCCTGATTCGCGGTAGTGCGCAATGGCCATAAATTCATCCATCGCTTTGGCACAGGCGTAACTCCAGCGGGTTTTGCTGGTGTTGCCGTAGACAAGGTCATCGTCTTCGGCAAACGAGCTGGCCGGGTTCTTACCGTACACCTCAGACGTGGAGGCCAGCAGTATGCGTTTGTGCCATCGTCTTGCCTGCTCAAGCACCACCTCGGTTCCGCGCAAGTTATTCATCATGGAGGTCAGCGGTTTCTCGACTATCAGTTTGACACCAACAGACGCTGCCAAATGAAACACAACATCAGCGTGCCGTACAAGCGGTGCCAAACACTGAACATCGGTGACGTCACCAACCACCAAACGAAAACGGGGGTGAGACAATAGCTTATTCAGGTTAGCCTTGTGCCCGGTCGACAAGTTATCGAGCACAACGACATTATGCCCCTCCTGTATCAAACGCTCGGCCAAATGTGAACCGATAAACCCTGCTCCACCGGTAATAAGTGACGTGTTATCCATGTTTATTCATTATTGTATGAGTGAAAAGTTCACGATTGGGTACACATCTCCCACCGGATGAATACTACAATTCGGTCTTGGCACATCGATCTGTCATTTTTGTACTGCCCAACCCTGCAGCCAGACCATACTGCCCTAATTGAGAAGCATTCTGAGCTACTGACTGCAAACGATTGAAACACATCGCACCCATACCGGCTCAGGCGCATCGTTGTTTAACTCAAAGACACCACAAATCAATCTCATGATCCCCCCAGTAATGCAACCCCGACCCACCAGCGTGACACCGGCACGGGTTGCTGTGATCGGTGCTGGCCCTGCCGGGCTCGCGGCCGCAGCCCGACTGGCAGAAGCAGGTATAAGTGTAGACCTCTTCGAGGCAAGTGCAGCGGTGGGTGGATTAGCCAGAAGCCTATCGCTGTGGGATTGCGAATTGGAGTTAAGCGCTCACATCTTCCGCAGCACAGACCCGTTCGTGAGCCGGCTCTGGCACGAGTCTGCGGGTGAGCTGGTTGAGATTTCGTTGCGGCGTGGTATTTTTGACGGCAATGGCGTCACTCACTACCCAATCACACCACTGCGCATTTTACGTAGCCTTGGTTTGTTAGTCAGTGTTCAGAGCGCTGTCGGTCTTGTAGCCGGACGCCTGACAGCACTTGGCAAACCTGCGCCCGAGAACGCCGAGGCGTGGATGGTGCGCACGTATGGTCGGCAATTGCATGAGCGGTTTCTGTGCAGCTACGCAGAAAAACTCTGGGGCGTCCCGTGTCATCAGGTAGACGCCCGCTTTCCGCAGTTTTTGTTTCAGTCGGCTGGCAGTTCACAGGAAGGACGGCAGAGCTTTTTTTACCCACGTGCAGGCAACAGCGCTGTTTGGAACAATCTGAGTGACAAACTGACAGCCCAAGGTGTGCGTATTCATCGCGAAACACGGGTCAATCGGTTTATCACCGACAACAATCGTGTCACCGGACTCGTTGCAAACGACACACAGTTTGATGTGGACCATGTGATATCGACCATGCCACTCGGTTTGCTTGCCCGCCTGGCACTACCCAACGAACCCGCCGTTGCAGCAGCGGCCTCGACGCTAAAATCACGCAGCACCCTGTTGGTCTATCTGATGGCACCGGCAGGGAAGCACAGCGATTTTAATTGGTTGTCAGTGTATCCAGACACCTATCGCGTCGGACGAATCACCGATTTCGGGCGCTGGCTCAACCGGGACGATGGCAACACTGTCTACTGCCTGGAGTACTGGTGTGATGCCGGTGATGAACTTTGGCAAACCGATGACAGGGCACTGGCTGAGCTTGCCTGCAACGAGCTAAACCGCACGCAACTGGTCGGACAAGTCACCGCCTTAAAAAGTCATGTTGAACGAGTCCCCGGCTCTCACCCGGTTTTCTCACTGGGTTTTCAATCGTCCATAGACTGTATTCAACAGCACTTGACCACACTTAGCGGCATATCCAGCGTAGGGCGCAGCGGCGCACACGGGGTATTGGGGATGGGCGAGTCGATGGAGTCAGCGCGCGACGCTGCCGATCAGGTAATTGGCCGCATTGGGCAATTGGGTGCCAACCGCGCTACCGGGCTGACAAACCGGGTAGCAGCTGATTGATCGACACACGGTCAATCAACCGTCCCTCAGCAATCACTCTCCACTACCCTGCATTAAGACATTTCATGCTCTCGACCAACAATCAATCTAACGTGACTCAGTGGATCGCGCAGCGAACCAAAAAGATCTTTGGCTTTCGCATCACACCAACCACGCAGCAAGACATCATTGACGCCACTGTATTGTCGGTAAAACAGCGTGAACAGCTGATTATCGTTCACCAAAATTTGCATGGTCTTTATCTGGCCAACACCAACGAAGCGTATCGTCAACTGCATGCACTACCGCAATCACTGGTTCATATTGACGGCTACCCCATTGTGTATTTGGCGTGGTTGCATGGGCTCTTTTACACGCGATTAAAACATCGCACAGCTATTCATGACTGGCTTCCACCGTATACGCAAGCAGCTGGAGAAAACGGTTACCGCATCTACTGCATCGGTTCATCGGACGACGTTAATCAGCGTGCCGTGCGCGCTTTGTCTGACCTTGCTCCCAATGCTGTTATAAAAGGACACTCCGGTTACTTTGATGCAACGATCGGCAGCCCCGATAATCAGGCACTGCTGGACGACATAACCGACTTTGATCCAACTATTGTGATTGTCGGGATGGGCATGGGTCGCCAAGAACAGTGGATACTCGATAATGAAGGTGCGCTCGGCAACCGTTGCATTATTGCCGTCGGCGCATGCCTTGAATATATGGCCGGTGAGATGAGTATGTGTCCACGGTGGTTTGGCCCGTTTGGCCTGGAGATGGTGTGGCGTCTTGCATCCCACCCTCGCCGCTATGCACATCGTTACCTGATAGAGCCTTGGCTGTTATTGGGGTTACTGATCAAAAATGGCCGACTGTTTTACCGCGACAGAAAATTAAACGACTAAGCCCGCAAGTCATCACACAAGCCAAGGCTGCACCCACAATACTGTTACCCGGCAGTGCACTATTATCTGTCAAAGCCCGACAATAGATAGAACCGCTGCCACAGGCGCACATTTTTTTTACCACGGCAAGCACGGGTATTGTGCTATCGATACCGCTGAACGCACGCACGATGGCAGCGTGGCACACCAATACCTTGCGCCGCACCTAGCCTGTCACCCACAGCGACAGGTACCTTTTATCACCTGCAATGGCCCACGTTTTTAACTAACGCGGATCCCCGGCAAACCCAACACCGCTCAGGTCCGCTATTTCCCGCTTCCAGCTGGTGACATCATCCAGACTGAAGCTTGACAGGTCGTTGTGTCCACAGGCCCGTGCCAACACCTGCATCAACTCAACGCTGGCACCGAAGTATCGGGCGAGTCGCTCAGCACTGGTTTGTACATCCAACCGAGCCCGTAACTCAGGCTTTTGTGTCGCAATACCAGCCGGACAATGATTAGAGTTGCACATTCGGGCTGCGACACAACCCACCGCCTGCATGGCAGAATTTGACAGTGCGATGGCATCAGCTCCTATGGCCATTGCTTTTACAAAGTCTTCTGCAACACGCAATCCTCCGGTGATCACCAAGGTGACCTCACCAGCCGACTTTTTGTCGAGGTGCTTGCGTGCTCTGGCAAGTGCCGGGATCGTGGGCACTGAAATATTGTTTCTGAATATGAGCGGTGCGGCACCGGTGCCACCGCCGCGCCCATCGAGAATAATGTAATCAGCACTGGCTTCGAGCGCAAAATCGATATCGTCCTCTATTCGATTGGCGGAAAGCTTAAACCCGACAGGGATGCCACCGGATCGCTCTCGCACTTCGTCGGCAAGTTTGCGAAAGTCTGCGGCTGAATGCAGATCGGGAAAGGTTGCAGGAGATATCGCACTTTGGCCCGGCTTGAGTCCGCGCACCTCGGCTATTTTGCCTTGCACCTTATCACCGGGGAGGTGCCCGCCAGTGCCGGTCTTGGCTCCCTGCCCTCCTTTAAAATGAAACGCCTGTACCCGCTCGACCAGTTCAGGACGCCATCCGAATTTGGCAGAGGCCAGCTCATAAAAGTAACGCGAGTTCTCGGCCTGTTCCTCATTGAGCATACCACCCTCACCGGAACAGATGCCGGTGCCCGCAAGCTCCGCGCCTCGTGCCAAAGCAGTCTTTGCTTCTTCAGACAGCGCACCATAACTCATGTCAGATACAAACAACGGTATATCCAATAGCAACGGACGTTTGGCCCTCGGACCGATGGTCACGCCGGTGTTGACCGGTTGATCATCGAGCAACGGTTTTTGCGCCATTTGTGCCGGTAATATCTGAATATCATCCCAGTGTGGCAAGTCCTTTCTCGGGACACCCATAGATCCCATCTCTCCATGATGCCCAAGTTTACTCAAACCATCACGAGCCAACTCATGAATGTAAGCAACTGTGGGCTCCTCAGGGGTTGGTGCTACCGTTGGTGCAGCATTTTTTGTCGCGTGTTTTGGCGCTGCATCGCCAGCGCTCAATGTACCTAACGACGCATGTGTGCCATCACAAAACGGCGCGTTACCGGTGGCCTTGCATTGGCACAATGCGACATCACCGGAATCATCGGGACTGAACTTCAGCGGCGTAAAGGCGGTACCCGCATGTGAGCCATCGCAAAACGGTTGTGTTTTTGAACGACCACACCGACACCAGTAATAGTCTTTACCAGCCTCCACGGTCACTTTTACAGGCTGTTTGGCTGCAATAATTGCGGTGTCTTTGTGACTCATGCTGATCCCCTGACAGAATAGAAAATGGGTAAATTCACCGTCCCTTAACCGTGAGAAATGAACGAAAAAAACGGGCATGACTCACTCGGGAGCGGTGGCTTTAGCATAATCTGTCTGCAACATTTGACCAGACAGGCATTGCTGAACTTACTTTTCCTAAATGGAGAACAGACTAATCACTGTCATGTGCCAGGAGCAGAGACGATCATCTGTGATCACCTATCAAAAGCGGGTTTTTATGGTCTGGATCAACCGTTGGTATACTTTAGAGAGGCTTGGGTTATATAGATTTGTGTTATATAGATTCGGGCAATCGATACCCTTGGCGATAGCAAGCCTGTATGGACTTAACGGCCTGATCAGTGGTGACACTATTGCCAAATCGGTCGGCATGTACGATGGGCAAATCAAACAACGGTTGGCCATGGACCATCCAATGTGCCAAAAATTCAGCCGACCCGCCCCCTGTGCCAATGCCGACATTAAAACCGGATGCCAGCCATAAGTTGGGGTGCTGCTGATCAACGGGCCCAAGCATCGGTAGGCCGTCTGGCGTCCAGCACATAGGACCATTGTTGATCGTTTTGATCCCTGCTTCGGCAAAGGCCGGCACCCGTGCCATTAGCTTCTCCAAGTGCGGCATCAGGCGATCGGTTTCAGGCGCAAAAAGCTCCTCTTTAAAATTCGGGGGAATACCGTCGAGTGCCCAGAACACCGGATCGGTTTCATAAACACCCAACAGAAAGCCATTACGTTCCTGTCGCATACTGCACGACACATAGGAATCACGAAACGCAGGCACCTCGTGGTCAAGATCGGCAAGTTCAGGTACGGCATCGGTGATGAGCTCATGATGCTGCGTAGCATACAAAGGTGCATTGATACCCAGTGGCTGCAGGAGTTCGCGCGTCCAGAATGATGCCGCCATAACGACATGTTGCGCCCGAACCGCTCCGTGTTCTGTTTCTACCCGCCAGTGATCATGCTCTTTGATTACGGACTGAACGGGGCATTGCAACTCTACCGCTGCGCCCAAATTGCGTGCAGCTTTTGCGAGTGCGTGTGTGGTCGAACTGGGGTCCACGTGGCCATCGGTTGGTGTGTGTGCCGCACCAAACAGGCCATCGGTATTGATGCAGGGATGTAGCGCATTAATGACAGCGTTGTCGACGACATGATACGGAATATCGAGCGCCCGATAACCCGCTTCAAACTGATGAAACTGCTCGCGTTCCCGTGCGGTGGTTGCTACACGCAACGATCCCGTTTGATGAAAACCAATGGATTGACCGCTGTCGGTCTCAGCTTGTAAATAGGTGCGAATTGATCCGGCAAACAAACGGGTCATTTCGGCATAAGGACCAAAATAAGTCGTGTTGCCCGCCGCGTGCCACGTAGAACCTGATGTCAAATTACGGCGCTCAAGCAGCAGCGTGTCCGTCCACCCCAGCTTCGCCAACCAATACAGTATTGAAGCACCAACAATACCGCCACCTACCACGACTACATGGACATCTGTTTTCATGCATATTGTGACTCTGACTCTACCCGTTGGCGCACTATACAATAACTCCGACGAGCCTAAGCGGCGAGTTCACAGCTTTATGCAAACTATACTACCGTGCCCTCAACACAAAATAGCAGTAGGGGATCTGGATACCGTCTCAAAATTGACCTGTGCTCTGATACAGCAAAGAGCTCTGTGCTGCTCGATCAGAGATGGCTGTGAGCATGACTGTTAAGCCAGCAATTGGTCAATGGTAGCCCGCAGACTCGATTGGTCAATTCGTGCCGAGAAAGCATCTTTAATCAGCAGTTCAGGCGTTAGATAGTTGTGAAATTTATCAAAGATCAGTTTTTCAGTTAATGTCGGCGAAACCGTAAACCCATTGTCACGCAGGTTCGGTAAGTGCCGGGTACGAAGTTCATCAATTCCACAGGGCACCTCTATTATGGCGCCATCTAATTCAACTTCTATCTGCAGACTGAGCAGGCCAAGCGTGAGCATCTGTGTTTGCGCTGTGCCCGACCACACATTCAACAGCGTTTGTTTGTCGGCGATATCGACCATACCGCCCCCCCTGAACCGGAGTCGGTCATACTCAACTCTGGCCTCCGCCAGCGCCTCTCCCGCCACTGCATCAAGATACCTCGGCACGGTACCTGCCTCTAGCACCGTGCGCATTCGCTGTCTGACCGCATGATGAATGGTGCCACCTGACCCACCGAATGCCGGAGGTACACCTTTGCCCGAATGCTGCAACAGGATTACCTTAGCCGTGGTGTCTACTTCAAGCACACGCCAGCGTCGCCCGGCAAACACGATATTCATATCTGGCACCAATAAAGATTCAACGCTTAATGTGCCAATTTCGCGCCCATCCGCAAGCAGCCGGTACTCATCAGGTGTTTTGAAGACAGCATAAAACGCATAATGATTAGCGATTCGTTCCCCTGTTTTACCAAGCAATAACGAGCCATCAGCCGATTGCTCTATCAGTGACACCTCCGGCTGCGCTATCGTACGTAATAGTGTCGCGAATAAAGCTTGGTCAACATTGTGGAACGGCCCCTTTTCGCACAGGGTTTTATAGAGTCGCTGGGCACTTGCACCACCCCGCTCAGCAATAATCGAGAGCACTTGATGAGTCAGTGTCGACAGGTTTAACGCACCTGGTATAGGCGGTTCACACCAACCTTCAATCAGCAAATCGATCATTGCGATACCCTGGACCAGTTCCAAGCGTAGTCTGCCAATAGGATGGCTTGAAGGGGTCAATCTATCCATGTCGATATACATACGAAGGACAGACGGGTCATTGGCCCGCCGACCTGATCTGCCTAAACGTTGCCGTAGTGACGCGACTGAAAATGGCGCTCCAATTTGTCCAACGCATTCGACATCGCCGATATCGATCCCGAGTTCCAACGTAGAGGTACAAACGGCTGTCAGTGGTACACGGCCAGCGCGCAATGTGTCCTCAACGTGACTGCGCCGCTCCCGAGACAGGTTGCCATGATGAGGCAGAAATTCGTTGGGGACTTTCGCATCCTCGCACATTCTGCTGAGACGATCGGAGTAAGCCTCAACATTTTCTCGAGAACCGGCAAACACAAGATTTCGTGTACCCCGCAAGTGTTTAAACAAATGCTTGGAAATCTCAATTTCGTTGGCAGAATCCTTGGTTCTCTCTTGCGTTTGTTGCTGCACATGCACTTCGAGGTTTGACTTAACATACGCTTCAGGTTGTACGTAGCCACGAAGTTGCACTTTGAGTTCCTGCCCTTTGCCTTTATCGGCAATCAAACGAACAGAGCCTGGATGTTCAGGGTTAACGTAGTGCCTTACCAGCTCCATTTCGCCCAAGGTCGCAGAGAGTCCTACCCGTCGAATTCTTCGCCTGACTGCAATGTCGAGCCTCGACAACAATGATCTCAACTGCATACCTCTGTCGCTGTCGAGAAACGTATGTAGCTCGTCAATCACAATGGCCTGCGTTCCGGCAAATAGTGCAGGCACTTTGTGTCCCCGTATTACAAACATAGCCTCCAGAGACTCCGGCGTTATGAGCAGCACTCCTTTGTTATATTTCAGCGCTTTGTCTTTACGAGATTTTGATACATCGCCATGCCAAGGGTAGACCGGTATTCCTGTTTTTTCGAGCATACCCTCAAGCCTGAGCGCCTGATCAGTAATGAGAGCTTTTAGCGGCCCGATGTACACCAGGCTAAATCCGCCTTCCGCTGCAGGGCTATCAATAATTTGGGATAACAACGGCAGTAGAGCTGCCTCTGTTTTCCCGCCAGCAGTCGGCGCGGCTATGATGGTGTCTTGATCGCCGCCAATAATAGCGGTTATAGCGTCGGCTTGAACCGGTCGCAGATGCGTCCAGCTCTTGTCGCGTATCCAACGCTGGACTGGCCGAGCCAGGAGATCAAACGCGTCGTCGTTAGACTTTGAAACTGGCAAGCTCATCGTCCTCTGACCCGGAATCAGGTGACACCGGTTTGCCCTCAATGTCTTCAATATCACTCAGGTCGTCACCGGTATCAGGCTCGACTTCAATGCCGGTAATCAAATCATGCCACTTGCTCTCGGGATACTGCTGGAGTTGTGAGATAAGCTGTACAAACGACACCACGGTATTTCGTGGAGTACGAAAATAAGCTTCACCAATGCGGTTTGAACAATGCGCCATAAAGGCGTGTAGCGCTTCATCCGGTAACGCGTTTTCATCCCCCTGCATAACTCTGCGAACGTTAGCCAACAGCACAAACATATCTTCCGGTGATAGTGTCGCCAGTTTTATCACCGGACCGGTCATGTCTATTCGCTCTTCATCCGAGAACGAATTTTCGGACAAGCGTGACCGTAACGCCTCGTAACTGTACAGGCCACGGCGAGTATCCATTAAAAATTCGGGCGTACCTCCAAACAAGAACCCGAGATGAGACGCTGATCCCTGCAACACGTCGTTTAGAATACGCAGTATTTGTTCATAGTTGGAATCACGGGCTTGCCGCGATTTCAATTTGTAAAGATTAACCAGCTCATCCCAAATGACAACCAAACCGCCATATCCTGCAGCAGTCACGAAAGCACTCATGAGTTTGAGATGATCGTATACCGAACTGTCATCTACTATTGTGCGCACACCCAGTGCCTTCCGTGCATCAGTTTTAGTGGCAAATTCTCCGCGTAGCCATCTTAGTGCAGCTGACCTGAGCTCGTCGTTGCCGGTATCAAAACCCTCCCAATACCGTCGCACTACAGTGGCGAACTCAAACCCACCGGTCATCTCCTCAAAGTGCGCAAGTCTTTCAGCGATGATTTCGCCTGTCAGCACATTTTTCTGTTCAGCTTCTGATTGCGCTTTACTGACAAAACGCTCAACGATCGATGACATCGCACCGCCATTTGGTTTTGTGCGCGTAGAAGCATTTTTTGCCATCTCTGCATAGAGTGATCTTGCCTGACCACTCGTAGCATATATACGGCGGTCAGGCGCGAGATCTGCCGAGAAAGTGACCAGACCTTTTTCCAGAGCCACCAGTCGCACGATATTCAGAAAGAATGTTTTGCCGGAACCGTAATCACCGATGATAAATCGAATGCCACTGCCACCCTCGTCAATGCGTTCAATATCACGCACAAGTTCACTCAGCTCGCGTGTCCGACCAACTTGTATGTGCTGAAGCCCCAGCCTTGGGACCACACCGCTACGCAGTGCTTGAATGATGGTGTCACGCTCGCGGCGCTTGAGGGGTTGTTCCATGTTCGCTAGTCTCTTAGTTCCGTCGCAATTTCAGGGTCTACATCGTAACCTTCGTACTCGTCGAGAAACACACGTCCGTAAGTGGTAAAGCTCCACTCGTTTATTGCCTCTAGAGAGCCCGCAGCCATCAGGCCATGATCTCTGACAATTTTCTCAAATTCCAATTCAGACCAGTGCTCGCGTTCTGCTAACTCCCGAAGGAAAACAGTGAGTTTGGGTGTTAAACCGGGCAGAGAATCGGTCTCGTCAAAAACAGCTTCATCCTGCTCATCGGCCTCTGGCTCGTCGGTTCCAAATATGCTACCGAGAAGCACAGATACGTTTTTGGTATCCTCGCTGATCTTGGCTATTTTTGCCTGATCAAGTCCAATTGTGGTGGTGCGCAAACTCGGCTTCTCAGCAGGTACCTGCAGGCCCTCAGCGCCACGCTCAGCCGGGCGAACAGTAACAGGTTCATCAGCTGGCGCTGCTACCGCCGAATGCAGGTTGCTATACAGTTGCCGGGTGTCAAGCCCCAGCGTCTTGTATAGTTTCTCCAACTGACCAATTTCATCCGTTGACGCACTGCCGTCAGCGGCTGCCATTTGTACCGCCAATTCAGCAACCGCATTGCGAGCTGCATCAGGTGCGCTTTTAATGCGTTTGCGCATCATTGCCATGTCCGGTGGGACAGCACGCATCCAGCGCGCCGTTGCAGACAACCGCAGCCGTTCAGCAGGAGACAAATTAGGGGTTTCGTTCACAATAGAATCAATCACCGCTTCTTCCTCCACACTGACTACGCCGTCAACCTGAGCCACCATAGTAGCGGTAGCCACCCTTAGGGCTGCTGCACCGAACAGCGTCGATACGTCAAGTGAATGCGTGTTTTCAGGAAGGTCAAACAGAATAACCGGCTCACCAAATTTCGGGCTGCGCAACGCAAACCTCGGATCAGGCGCGACACCGACGCCCATGCCCAACATGGTATCGGAAGCATCGGTCAGTTGTTTCCTGGTAAATCTATCAGGCCTCGAGCCATTTATTTTTTGCAGTAACCCGGCTGCATCTACAAGTCCGCCCTGCCTGATCACAGCACTGGCCCAGTCAGCGATCGCCTCTGCCTCAGCGCACGGAAATTGATGACGAATTTCCACTGGCAGTAGTGCATGCGCTGCGATCGTTCCTCTTGCCTCTGCGTCTTTGCCCACCAGACGACTATATTTTTCGAGCGCCTCTGTCGCTTCATGCGCGATTCTCTCAGCTATTGTGAGTGGCTTTCTGAGAGAGCTAATATCAGCAAGGTCACCCACAGAGTCCGTTCGATCAGCTTTAAATTTGCCAGAGGCGGCGTGGTAAATCACCTTGAGTTTGCGTTTGGGACGACGTAGTGGCATTCCATCGGGATAATCCCGTTCGAATAGAGCATCAAATAATGCTGCGAACTCTTCACCGCAGCGCTTCGCGGGCGTACGAAACCGCGTATCAGCATCCAAAAAATACCAAGCACGTAACCACTTTGCGGAGAGAGGCGCATTAGCATCAATCTGAAGTGCAATACCTACTTTCAGCGATACCGGTAAATCGCTCGTCTTTCGGGCATCGGGCAGGATATCAGGCGCGGGAATGTGGTTCGCATCTGTCAGCGATGCCACATCGAGAAATGCACCCAAATATCGTGCAGAAGATCGGTTGTCATAAAACAGGTTGTACAGTCTTTGTACTTCCTCAACAATGAGCATGCGCTCTTTCTCTTTTGTCTTGTCTCTGAAGTAACGACGCTCTAATCCATAAAAGTAAAGAAACATGTAACCCGGATCAGCTAAACGTGTTTTTCCCTCTGCCAACCAGTCGAGATAAGTAGCCCGAGCGCGGGGTGTCAAATGCGAATAGTTTGGCCAGTAAGATAAATCTTTACCGCCCCAATCACCACCTTTTTTGGCCACTGATAACGATGGATTTATGAATGCGTTATCCGGCTCGCTATAGCCGCCATCGGTCGGCGCGGCTCCCACATACACCATACCGCGAATCTTGCGCTTGGCTACTGTCACCGTCTTACCCGGTCTCACCCATGATGACCCTTTCTCTTTCCCACTGACTGGCACCGTTTTCGTCACAACTGTCGTCAGCGGTGCTTCTCTGTGCCAGTGTTGGGAGCTTTGGGTATCACCAACCAAGACTGATGTCGAACCAACCAAATTCGTCTTTCGTTTAGACCTTGACCCGGAGGCGCGGGAACGCGTGGCGCGTTGGTAAGACGAGTATTCGTCTGAGGCGCTCGGCTCGGCTACCTGTGAAGAAGAGATTCGCAGCCCCGTATTCTCTGATTCCAGAATAAATGCTCCTGTAGCGATCGAGTCGGCGGCTTTTGCCCGAGGACTTTTTTTGAAGCGATTAATAAAAGTGACTATACCTCTAAGAATCCATCTAAAAAACTTAAAGGTGTACCATAGGAAGAGCAGCAACAGAACGAGTGTAATCGCAACGATTATCCAGTCGCTGGACACGGGTGTATAGGTTGATGCAACAACAACCTCCGGGACGGAGTCGCTGCTCAAGGTTTGCCAAATCTGGATAGACTCGGCTGTGTGAAATTTAACCAGTGCCTGTACCGAAGGCTCATTTTCCAAGCTGAAAACAGTACCAACTTCAAACTTCGAGAATGGTTGAGTCAACTTGTCAACATTCATCGAATATAACCTGTCCTTGATTCGAGTGCTTTGCCGGATATCTATCTACCCGAGCAGGAATCAAGCATACCAGAAAAGCAGCAGAATCATTCTGTCGATTTCGGGCGAGCCAAGTCGCAGCGCGAAGACGTTAGCAGCCTACTTTCTTGGATCTGTCTTATCTGCACAACGAAAGGGACTGGCATTAGTACTTCTGATGTTACAACCGGCATAATCCTCCGTAGCATCCGTGCGCCAATTTTATAGTACCCGCTCTGTTGGTACGGCGGGCATAACCGCGCACAGCCATTGCCCAATACGGCAATGTGGCTCCACCAGAAACTACAGGGAATTCGTCCGCAGCTGAACCGTGCCAAGGCTCCTGGATCCAGTGTTAAACGTGGCAACCACTTCATACTGATACGCGGTATCGGCGCTCAGCGTGTCGTCGAAATAGCTTTGCCCGTTGAGCGAAGCTACGCGATTGCCATTTCGGTAAATATCAAAATGGACAACGGTTTGCTCGGTGGTTATTTGCCAGAAAAGTTCTACAGCGCTGCTGGAGTAAACACTGCCCTGCAGACTCGTCATGGAATTACTGTCTGCGCTGGAGCTTGATGACGATGAGGAACTGCTTTGCGATGCATTCATTGAAGTGGCCTGGTTTATGTCAGTGATGACTGTATCGCCGTTTGATTGGGTGTCGCTGCTGCTGGATGAGAAGGAAACGCAAGCTCCCGCCCCTCGACAGGAGTCACTGTGGGTGACTGATAACATACCGCTCACCAGTGATTTGTTATTGTTGGCATCAACTGCGTACAGCACGTAGTCGTATGTCTCGCCGGGCACCAAATCAAAATCCATGAAACTCGAGACGTCACCAAGGGACACATACGTGTTATTTCTGAGCAGCTCGTACGCAACTGTGTTCGCTGGCGAGTGGGTTTTATTCCAAAACAGCTCTAGTGTCGTGTCTGAATAAACCGACGCGCTCAGTGCCATTGTTTGCGATTTGTCGAGGCCGGGTCCCACGGCATCTGACGCCAATGCAAAACCAGCATTTATCGTTAAAAAAATGCCTGCAAGCGATGCGATTGTGTGGTGAGTATTACGTGCAAATGAGGGCTGCTTGTTTTTGATTTGACTCAGGCGGCTAAGCGCTAATAACTCTGCAAAACCGGTTTTTTTCGAGGGCTTTTTGAACATAGTTTTCCCCTGGTTACCAACTGATACGGTGTCATTCCATACACCGAAAATACCATTATTGCTTCAGCTTACAACATATATTTCCCTCGACTGCATCATAATAAACGGCATTCAATTATATATTTTTGTCTTTTTGTGATGAAAAACACAAATTTTCCGGTATTATTTCTCATATGCTCGTAGCGTGATCTTGTATATCAATCAGCTTAACGGTAGTGTTAGTACCACAGTTGTATTATTTGTTCTGCCTTATTACTCAGCAGGTATCGAGAAATGAAGGTCAATCCCAAAACCCAAAACACGTTCAGCAACACAGGCTACTCAGACTCGTGCTCCGCATCGGTGGCCAGTTCGTCGGTGGCCAGTTCGTCGGTGGCCAGTTCGTCGGTGGTTAGTTCGTCAGTGGCCAGTTCACCAGCCAGAGCGATGCACGAACGAACGGATGAGGCCATTGCAGGGGAGATTGGTGGGCTGTCGCCAGCAGACACGCGTGACAGCGCATCCTGCGGCATGTTCAGTGGCGCCGACGATCTTATACACTTCCCGGTTGATCAAAGTTTCACCGACTACAACGACCATAGCGCCGCGTCTGGCACACTCGTCGATACCTTGGCGCTCATTGACCCGAGGCAGTGTCTGCGTGATTCATTGGCAAGCAACCTCGGACAACAATTGAAGTCAGATATTCTCACCTTTGATAGCGTTGATGCACTACTGTTATCAAGGCCTTCCACGCTAAACAGCGTTAGAATTATTTTACTTTGTGTGGGTGCTATTGATCACTTGACTATAGAAAAGGATATAAAAGAAATCAATAACATGTGCCATGACTGTTCAATTGTTTTGTTCAGTGACGAAGTCAAGCTTTCACCTAAACACAAAGCGCTGGTGACACTGCTGAATGGTTACATTCCAAGTTCGTACAACTCCCGGCAGCTATCTGCCTGCCTCAGCGTCGTGGAAGAAGGCATTAGTTTCTTTCCATCGGGTCTTATGGCTGAAATAGATCATGATCTGTCAGGATCTGTATACTCGCATCATCACTGCAATTTGGATAGCTTGCTGTCTGAACCATTAACACCGCGACAACAACAGGTGCTTGACTTTGTAGCACAAGGAAAATCAAATAAAGCAATTGCCAGTGAGCTGTCGCTGAAAGAAAGCACCATAAAGGTGTACGTAAGTGAAGTATTACGCAAACTTGATGTCGAGAACAGAACTCAAGTCTGTTATCTGGTCGGACACACAGAATCAGACAAAACGTCGATAGTTGCGTAGCCTAACTGCACAGCTTCTCTTTAAAGCTTCTATTGGAGTTGTCACTCCACACGACCCTCTACACCAGAAACTGCATTTAAGACTGTAAATAGTAGTACTCGCGAATTCTCCCCTCTTCTATTGATATAGCGCGCCTCTGCCTGTCTATCACTGAATCACTAGCGCCGTAAATTGAAATTGCGCGATATACTCAGTGAAAACGTGTAGTCGGTGGCGTTTTCGGTCAGCCCCACATCCAAGTCGGCGTTTATAAACCAATGTCGGCCAACCACGGAAGCAGCGCCAACGCCCAATATGCCAAAACTGCTGTCACTTCCGGAGATCGACTCTCCTTCGAAAGATGCCTCACCCACAGATATCTGACTGACCGAAGTTTGTAACGACGTGTAGGGGCTGGCAGCGAGCACCGCGCTCACAGTAATCTGAGAGACCGAACCTGACTCGAAATCATCTACCGACTCACTGCTTGTGTAGCCAGCCCCCAGTGTGAAAACAAGTGGGTCCTGGCGCTTGGTGAGCGAAAACCCGATCGATAGCTCGTTGGCCTCACTACCGAGTGAAACTCCGTCGTCTGATGATCCTGTATCAGTATCGAGAGTGATACTGGCAATCATATCTGGACGCCACCCTTTTTCCTGAAATATACCCTTGAGTATACCCACTCTCAGATCACCCGAGCCACTCAACGACAACAACTGATTGTCGACCTCGCCACCATTCACTCGTGTACTGTTGTTTGATTTAGCAGATTCCAGCGGCAAAGAGAGGGATATCTGGCTGTCGAAGGGTAATCCTAACTGAAACCCGAGCACGGTTTGCGTGCTTGTGTTTGAAGAACTGGATAAACCGATCGCGGTGACTGACTCTTCGGTGTCTTCATCAAACAGATCTACGAATACCGGTTGTGTTACCAGATCAAAACTGTATGAGAAGTCTATGCTGACTTCTCCCCTACCAGGCGCTAACAATAACGCATTACTCTGTACCAGAGAACGCTCAAGAGCTCTGGTTGCTGCCTCCTCATCAACTTCAAATAAACCTGGACCAGAGGCCGGTTCAACTTCGTCTGCATCTTCAGGCACAGCCTCACCGTCGCTATTATCTGTGCGTTCGTCCGTGCTCTCGCTAGCAGAAGGTTGGTTTGGCGTTATAGTGTCTTCGGCTGGTTGGGCAGATAGTCCAGTACACAGCATACCCATGACAAAACCGGCAATTACCAAAACAATTTTTTGTGTTTCCATGACGCGTCAACC
>CALDUO010000209.1 GCA_937923745.1 uncultured Granulosicoccaceae bacterium | reverse complement strand
CCACACACAACCAACGCACCTTTTTGCGCCATAAATGCACTCATATGCCCAACGTTACCACGAACCACGATATTCACGCCTTTCATGGAGATACCACATCGCGCTGCCGCATCACCCTCAATGACAACCAGGCCGCCATGTGCTGTTGCCGCGCAATACTGCGATGCACTACCGGTGACACGCACCAGACCCGACATCATATTCTCGGCAAGGCCGGGACCTGCATGCCCCTGAACCGTCACTGACGCATCGCGATTCATACCGGCACAGTAATAACCGACGTTACCGTCGATAGTGACGGTGTGTGTGTCGTGAATACCAACGGCAACGGCGTGGCGACCGCCAGCATTAACCACAGAGACATCACCGCCACTGTTAGTGTGTAACCACGCGTTAAGATCACGCACGGGTTGTTGATCAAGATCGAAAGTAGGCATTGTTTTATTGACTGGTCGTAGTACGTGACGAAGGTTGCGCCCGGTGTGACACGGTAGACCCGCGTTAAGCTGCTTTTACCGGTGGCGTGCTGCCCGCCTCCCAAGTGTACAGCGTAGCAGGTTCGGGTTCCCACACGTTGGCATGGTTGGCACCCGGCAGTTGTGCAATGGCGCGATACTCAGACGACATGGCCACCCAATCATCGGTCTCGGCAAGTACCGCGGGTTTACAGGCTATGGGGTCGCGCAGTACCGCAAACCCGTCACGCGTGCCGATAGCAAATGTATAAAAGCCATCAAGCTCTTCGAGTGCAGCGTTCAGTGCAGACTGCAAACTTTCACCACGCGCCAGGCGAGAGGCGAGGAATCCTGCAGCGACTTCACTGTCGTTATCGGTTTCGAACCGTATACCCTCTTCTTTTAATACCGTGCGTAACCGATTGTGATTGGACAGCGAGCCATTGTGAACCAAACACAGGTCTTGTCCGGTTGAGAACGGATGCGAATGACTGGTGGTGATAGCACTTTCGGTGGCCATGCGCGTGTGGCCAAGCGCATGCGAGCCGGTAATATCATCGAGCGCATAGTCGGCTACAAACTGTTCGGGATGTCCTTTCTCTTTATAGATTTCAATGCGACTACCGGCGCTCATAATTCGGACGTCGGCGAACTGTTGTCTGATCCAGTCTGACGCGGTGGTTGCATCAGCATTCAGTTCAAACACCCGATGTGTGCCACGACTGCGCACAATCGCCTCATGATAGTGCCTGGTTACAGCATCACAGACAGCATCGAGTACTGATGCATCATCATGTTGCACTGTCACTTTTATATCGCGCTGTGCGTCATTGTAAACAGCAACACCAGCACTGTCGGGGCCACGCTCGCCCATCTGTACCAGCATAGCCGACAGATGTTTACCGAGTGACTGGCGAATGCTGTCGTTTTTTGCGTAGAGTCCAACGATGCCACACATAGGCGTAATGATTATTCCGGTAATTATAAATAATTCTGACGGTACACCCGGTCCGTTCAAGCGTCAATACATAACCGCGCCGTGATGCTATTGATCCAGATTTGCACCATTTAAAAACTTTTGTATACCAATACAGTTTTTATTGGTTAGACTCGGGACAGTGCCATACTTGCGTTGGCACTCAGTTCATTTATATCTACCCCACTACAGACAACAGAGGAGTGATCAATGGAAGAACAGATTGCCGCGCTGGCGGCCAAGGTCGATGCACTAGAGGCATCAACCGCAGTCGCCAATGCCATGGTTGCGGAGATGTATTATTACATCACCATACCGCTCATGGTCATTATTCACGCCGGATTCCTGGCCTATGAAATGGGCGCGTCACGCGTCAAAAACGTACTGGCCTCAGGTATCAAAAACATTCTGGCATTCGCCTTCATGGTGCCCACCTTTTATTACTTCGGCTGGTTTGTCTATTGGGCGTTTCCGAACGGCCTAATCCCCAACCCAGAAAACATAGAAACCGCTATTGCCTACGCCAATCCGTTTGGTGAAGTCATGGGCCCGCACCTTGGTGATAATGCCACCGGCGTTTTCTGGGCTGCATTTACACTCTTTGCTGCAACCACAGCCTCCATTTTCTCGGGGTCGGTGATTGAACGCATACGGGTATCGTCTTTCGTTGTGCTGGCCATCATATTGGGTTCTTTTGCATGGGTCGTCGGTGCAGCATGGGGATGGCACGGTGGCGGCTGGCTGGTCACCGAGTGGGGTTATCACGACTTTGGTGCAGCAGGAGTGGTACACATGGTGGCAGGCTTTTTTGCACTCGGTGTGCTCATTAACCTCGGCCCCCGTATTGGCAAATTTAACAGCGACGGCACCGCCAACGATCTGGCCGGTCACAATGTCCCGTTTACCATCACCGGTTTAATGTTGATTATTGTGGGTTTCTTTGGCTTCCTGATGGCATGCCTGCTGTATCCGCAGTCCATGTCAGGCACTGACACGTGGGCCACTATTTACGGCACACCCATGACCCTCTCCGCTATAGCCTTCAATATTCTGATGGGTTTTGCCGGGGGTATTTTAGGGGCGTGGATGTTCACGCGTGACCCCTTCTGGATGATGTCAGGTGCACTGGCCGGTATTATCGCCTGTGCCGCCGGACTCGATTTCTACTGGCCACCTATGGCTCTGGCAATTGGTTTTGTCGGCGGCGCTATCCTGAAGCCGTTTGCCAATATGTTTGAATCCATGGGCATCGACGACGCAGTCGGCGCAGTTACCGTCCACGGTGTGGTTGGTTTCTGGGGTGTTATGGCGGTGGGTATTTTCGGTAGCGGTTACCCGGCACTCCCGGGCGACGACTTCGTGACCACCAGCTTTATGGGACAACTGATCGGCGGTGTTTGTATGGCATTGCTCGGCTTTGTTCCCGGCTACGTCATCTCGCTCATCATGCGTGGCATGGGTATTTTACGTGTGGGCAGACAGGCAGAAATTGCAGGCCTCGATACCAGTAAAGTGCCGGTGAGCGCATACCCCGAAGGCATACCGGTCTCACCGTCGCCTTCACAACATTAATGTCACATTAACCGGAGAATATCCTATGGTAGGAGCACCTTTTGAAGGAAGTTGGGACTCAGTGGCCGGGGCCGCCTATTACACAGGCGCAGGTTCTGGTGAAGTGATCTGGGTAGTCGTGTCAGCCGTCATTTGTCTGGCCGCCATTATCAGCGGCGGTATTCACGAAGCCTCGTCTTACCGAAAGCTTGAGTGATGACCTGACAACACCCGCGCCGTAGCAGGCGCTGTGGTTGACACGAAAACGGGCTCTGACATGAGCCCGTTTTTGTATCAGTGCAACAAGACTGATCACTGCGTGTTGATCGACTGTATCGTCTACCGCCACCGTGCAGTGATGGCGGCAGACAGCAATGCGCTATCTACCGACCAAAGCGGCTTTACTACTGCTAATTATCCCACCACATTATGATCCGGGCCGTACGGAAAGCCTGTGATGTTGGTTGCGCCGGTTTCAGTGACCACCAAAATATCGTGCTCACGATAACCACCGGCACCGGGTGCACCCTCCGGAATGGTCAGCATCGGCTCAATTGATACCACCATACCGGGCTCCAACACGGTATCGATATCCTCGCGAATCTCCAGACCCGCCTCACGACCATAGTAGTGCGACAACACACCGAACGAATGGCCATACCCGAACGAGCGGTACTGCAGGCAGTCGGCTTCTGCAAACAACGTGTTGATCTCAGCACAGACGTCCGCGCAACTCACGCCAGGTTTGATCAATGACAACCCAAGCTCATGAGCTGCCACATTGGTGTTCCAGTAACCCAGTGACGCGTCATCAACACTTTCGGCAAACAACGTGCGCTCCAGCGCCGTGTAATAGCCGGAGATCATCGGGAAAGTGTTGAGGCTCAAGATATCACCTGATTCTATCGCGCGCGCCGTCACCGGATTGTGCGCGCCATCGGTATTGATACCCGACTGAAACCAAACCCACGTGTCACGATACTCGGCGTCCGGAAACGCGCGCGCAATTTCGAGCTCCATTGCATCACGCCCCGCCATTGCCACGTCAATTTCGCGGGCACCGACTTTGATGGCATCACGAATCGCGGCACCGCCAATGTCACACACCCGCGCGCCTTCGGTGATAAGCGCGATTTCGGCAGCCGACTTGACCATACGCTGTTGCATGCAGTCACCTGACATATCGACGATCTGCGGATTACCCAGAAATTCTGCCAGCAAACCACGCTGAGCCAGGGTCAGATGATCATCTTCCACACCGACTGTCGTGACATTACCCAACACGTGTTTGACAGCACGCCAGTAGTTGTTCCGTTGCCAGTCTGTGTAGATAACGTTCTCGCCGATGCATCGCCGCCATGGTTGTCCAAAGTCAATATTGGCCGAAATGGTCACGCATTGATCGGCGGTTACAATACACGCGTAGGGCCGACCAAATGCGCAGTACAAAAAGCCTGAGTAATACGCGATGTTGTGCATGGATGTGAACAGCACTGCCGGTATATCACGTGCAGCCATACGGGCGCGCAAGCCAGCCAGTCTGTTGTGATACTCGGCGTCAGCAAACGGTAAGGCGGCTTTATCGCCGTTATCAATCGAGAAAAAGTCGGGGCGTTTTATCGCGGGAGAATTTGAAGCGTTGTCAGACATGGAAGTCTCCGGTTATTTGACATCGCTGGGCTGCTCATTTGCTTTCAGCAAGTTGCCTGTCACCATGACGTAAAAGCGCTCTTGACAGTGTTTAGCTGTCATTGGCATGGCGGCATTCGGGTCATGGTCTGGCGACCATCACCGCGTATCGTGGTAACGTCACCGATGGGATTGCCGTTCAATTGATTCGTCGCTGACAAGCATAACGATGCATCAACAGAGCCGACTATCGCGGTTGGCGACTACCTTGGCAAAAGCAGTTTCAGCGAGTCGTTAAAACATCCGGGCGTACAGAATGTAAACGTTAGCCTGCCACTGTGGCAAAGGACGACGCCATCGTCCGGCCGAGCGAAATATAGCACAGCCGACGCCAAAAGGATGCGGCAAACAGATGGATTGAGCGGCAATCGTTCAGGCTGTGTCGTAATTCCCTTTTACACGCTCTTTGGTGGGATCAAAGTGCGGAAATCGGCACACCGTGGCCGGAATCCGTTTTTGTAGACCATCGAGCTGCCCGACTTCCAGTGCAGTGCCAATCTCACTGTGCGTCACATCAATACGTGCCAGCGCAATGACCTTGCCGAGGGTTGGTGACTTCATGGCTGAAGTGATTTCGCCGACCTGCGCTTTTCCTATACGTACACAATCGCCGTTGGCCGGTACCAGTCCACCGGTAATATCCAACCCCACCAATTGACGCTGCGGATTCTCTTTACGGCGCACCAGTGCATCACGTCCGATGAAGTCGTCTTGCTTACCCTTTAGCGGTACAGTAAAACCGATACCCGCCTCATACGGGTCTGTTTGATCACAGAATTCATACCCGGCGAAAATAAGCCCGGCCTCAATACGCACAAGATCAAGAGCGCCAAGACCCAGCGGTAGCATTCCGTGTGGTTCACCAGCCGCCCAGATCGCATCGAACACCCCTTCTGCATGGCGCGGATGACAAAACACTTCATATCCAAGCTCACCGGTGTAACCGGTTCGTGACACAACGACCGGCAGCCCGTCGAAGTCGCCGATGCGACCCACAGAAAAACGGAACCAGCCAAGTTCGTCGAGGGTAGTTTGTGCCGGCGGTGTCCAGATAACAGTTGAGAGTATCTCTCTGGATTTGGGTCCCTGCACCGCTACGTTACACAGTTGATCGGTGGAGTTACGTACCCAGGCCTGGAGTCCACGCGCAACGGCTTGCTCGCGTAACCATTCACCGGATGTATCGTTGCCGCCGATCCAGCGGAAGTTATCGTCGCCAAGTCGGAGTACCGTACCGTCGTCGATCATGCCACCGTGCTCGTAACACATGGCGGTATAAACCACTTGACCGACACTTAGCTTTTTCATGTCGCGTGTCACGCACGCCTGCATCAGCGCTTCGGCGTCAGGGCCAGTCACCTCATATTTTCGCAGTGGTGATAAATCCATAATGACCGCTTTTTCACGGCATGCCCAGTACTCTGCGATACTGCCGTGGTTATTAAACTGGTTAGGTAACCAGTAGCCGTTATATTCGACGAAGTCGCGCGTGTGTTTTGCAAAGCTTTGATGAAAGCCGGTTTCTTTGGTTGTTTCCATATCTGCCTCAGCGCTCTTTCGAAACGATATCGATTTTTTAAACGGTACGGACTCATCGTATACCCTGACCTGTATGTCTGTCGGGTTCCAGCCATTCGCCGGATCAACATCACACGGACAGGCAGTCGATACACAAACGAGATCAGTCAACGCACGCAGGAGCACATAATCGCCGGGTCGGGACCACGGATCATCCATACCAATCGCATTGGTATCGTCGATCATGGTATTGAAGAAAAAATTAATGGCAGGCCAGCCACCACGCGGACGCACGTTATAGGCTGACAACTTGAAGTTGATGTTATCGGTACAGTTCACATGACCCGGATACCCCAGCTCGTCGTAGTAACGCGCTGTGCAGGCAAGGCCAAATGTGTCATGTCTGCCGCAAGTGTCCTGCACAATCTCGATCATGGGTTCCTGATCCATTGACCAATATTTGGCATACAGTCCGGGGGTTGGATAACCGAGACCCATCAGCGATCGTGTGGTCGTCGGATCAATGGCGTAGTCACGCCCCTGCTCAAGCGCTGCCATGGACAATGCCTGAAAGTCAGAGCACTCACGGCCCTGCACATCCAGTATTTGTATGGTCTGTCCGGCTTTGACCTCATAGGTTTCAGCCATACCGGGTTGTATATTGATATCAATCAGAGGGTCTGCCAGCGGGTCAGGCGGTTGCAACGTGGGCGCTGCCGTTGCCACCGTGGCCCGACGCACATACAACACTAACGGGGTGGCAGGATTCTGTGCCTCGGGCAACATCGGCTGGCCCGGCGCGCAAACAATCAGCAAACCGTCTTTATCTGTGGTGAACGTCTCGGTCTCCAGTGCCGCACCACCCAACAGTGATACCGACTGCGCTTGCCCGAGTGCAAACCCTGCAGTTTGCAACGCTTTGAGTACACGCGCACCGGACGTGTCCCCCGGCGTTAACGACGCAGTGAGCGTCTCTTGCAAGCCCGTCGCAGCAGTTGCGCTTCGACCGCCAAACACACCAATATCAGACTGGCCATCCGGGGTAAAAAACACCACCTCTGCCGGTTGCAGACCCTGCTCGTCAAAGACTGTAAACTCATCGCCAATTCGAAGCTCAACAGCGCGTGAGCCACCACCGGGAATGGGATACCGTTCGACACCCGGAGCAAGTACCGGCATACCCGGCACCAATACACCGCCCAGGGTATACGGCGCTCTGAACTGCGCAGGGTCGGCAAGCATGGTCAGGTCCTCAGGTACTCTTCCATGGAATCGTCCATGGCTTCGGTCCACTTGGTGTGATGCACCGGCGCCATCGTGCCGGTCATCAACGAGCGATACCCGTTGTTACGAAATCCCATGATGTCTTCGTGTTTATGATGTTCCCATTCCATAAACGTTTTATTCACACCTTCGATGTCGAAGTTGGGGTAATCGGTTTGATCGATAAGATCTTGTGTGTAGTCACCCTGAAACCAGATTAAATCTTCGTCGGTCTCCAGGGTACCTTCACGCTTCTCCCACTCGGCGCTGTGTGCCTGCATATCGGCGAGCGACGGGATCTCAATACGCCCCAGAATGACATCACGCGCCCACCAGGCCTGAGCGTCAAACATATTGAAGGTGTAGAACTGATCTTGCATACCGATATACATAACCCTCGGGTTTTTCTCCAGCGCCACACCCCGGTACAGCCCTGGTGTCCACATTCGATTGGTCGTCGACAGGCGGATGTCGTCGTGCATAAACGGAAAATGATGCAGATATCCGGTGCACAATATAATCGCGTCAATATCCTTGGAGGTGCCATCGACAAAATGGCAGGTTTTGCCGTCTACGCGTTCCAACAGTGGTTTGGTTTCCCAGTTATCCGGCCAGTGAAAACCCATCGGACTGGTGCGGTAACACGCTGTAATTGATTTGGCACCATACTTCCAGCATTGCGAGCCAATGTCTTCTGCAGAATAGCTACTGCCCACTACCATCACGTCGCGGTCTTTGAATTCCAGCGCGTCCCGAAAATCATGCGCGTGCAGAACCCGGCCTTCAAATTTATCGAGGCCATCAAAGTGAGGCACATTGGGGGTTGAGAAGTGACCGGTGGCCACAATGACATGATCGAATTTTTCGCTGGTCTGTTTGTCGTTTTTGACATCGTAGGCCACTACGGTAAAGTTATCGTCTTTTTCGTGATGCTCGACCCAACGTACCGGGTGATTAAATTTAACCCAATCCCTGACACCGGCTTTTTCAACACGGCCTTTGATGTAGTCAGCAAGCACTTCGCGCGGAGGAAAGCTCGGTATAGGTTTGCCGAAATGTTCTTCGAATGTGTAGTCAGCAAATTCAAGGCATTCTTTGGGTCCGTTAGACCACAGGTACCGATACATGGAGCCATGTACCGCCTCGCCATTGGCATCAAGGCCAGTGCGCCATGTGTAGTTCCACAAGCCTCCCCAATCCTCTTGTTTTTCATAACAAACCACGTCAGGAATTTCGGCACCGGCAGCTTTGGCTGATTGAAACGCCCGAAGGGCTGCGGTTCCGCTGGGTCCTGCTCCAATGATTGCAACGCGACTCATACTGTCTCCCGTGTGAATGAAATAATTGAGGGTTATCGACTGCCTGGCATTGGGTTGGCGACGGCTTTTGACCAATCGGGTTCAAACCCCAAAATGATTGTGTCACCGGGCAACGATGGGTTAAACAACAGATTATGCCAATAGGTGGCCTGCCACAAGGGGTTGTGTTCGGAGAGTCGCCACACCTTGCAGTAGAGGTGAAACGACTGGTTATAAGCCTCAAATTCCAGCGTGACATGCCCCGCTCGTTTGATTGCGGTTGCGCCCTCGGAATTCGGTGAAAAGGTACAGGTAAGAATATCTGAAAATTCGGATGCGCGCTGATAGTAGGTTTCACTGAACAGCGTTAACGCTGACTTGCGTCGATTAGCCGGGTCATGGGTTTTTCGTACCATATGTTTGAGCTCTGGCACTTTCGAATAAGCGGGCGCTTTACAGATCAGCGTGATGATATGACCCATCGCCTCATCACTGTTTTTGAGTTTTAATGCCGGCATGATAGAAGCATCCGGCTTACCCTCTTTCTCCCGCATGATGATTTGGCGTAGCCGGCACTGCCACTGCATAAAGTGCTCTTTGAGTGCCTCATTGGCACTATCCAGACGAACAATTTCTGCACTGTCTCCGGTGTCGTTCTCTTTGGTCATAATCTATTCGTCTAAGATATTTCAATAACCTGCTTGGTTGATCAATAAAGCAAGTTGTGGCTTTGTCGCTTCAAACTGTCAGTTTGCCCGGTTTACTCTCTGGGTTAGCTTGCTTGGTGATTGCACTGGATTAATTTACTGAGTTAATTCACCGGATTAATTCACCGGATTAACACGTCAGATTACCCAACCGAAGCCGCTAGAGGTGTACCGTTGCTGGACTCTGGCATCGGCTCTGGTTGTCACAACGCTTTGGGTCAACCACGCTTCTCCGGTTCTTATAACCTCCCTGTGGTAGCTCGTTTGTTTTAGTTGTCGGGCGGTTCAATACGGTAGGCACGATCATGTTCGAGGCTCGGTATTCGACGACGCGCAGCGTCTACCGCCGAGAGATCAAACGTTGCCTCCACCACACCGGGCTCCTCTCCGCCGTCAGCGATGATCTCTCCCCATGGGTCGACGACCAGGGAGTGACCGTAACTGCCGCCGCCTCCGGCTATGTCTCCTACCGCACAAGGCGCAACCACATAACAACCGTTCTCAATGGCGCGTGCCCGACACAGCGCGTGCCAGTGCGCTTTACCGGTTTTTCGGGTAAAAGCTGCCGGCACTGCCAACAGTTGCGCACCTGCATGCGCGAGATCGCGATACAACTGCGGGAAACGCAAGTCATAACAGATGGTATGACCGATGATGCCCGCAGGTGTCTGACTTAACACCAACTGATTACCCGGATAAACAACATCAGACTCTCGATACACCTCGTCGTTGGACAACTGAATATCAAACAAATGAATTTTGTCGTAATGTGATCGGATGGCGCCGGTGTCATCGAGCACTACCGTACGATTGACTATCTTTTGATCCGGACCGGGTGCTGCCACTGAGCCAAGCATGATCCACTGTTGCCGGTCGCGGGCTTTGGTGGCTAACGCCTGTATGAATGGGTTGTCGGCAATAGCCGCAACAGGTGGTTTGAACGTACCGTTGACCACTTTGAAACCACTACAATACTCCGGGAGCAACAGCAGGCTTGCAGTCATGCTCGCCTCTTCCACCCGGCATAGTGCTTCTTCTATGGCACTGTCGAAGTCTGCTTGCGGCTGAGTCTGCAGTAGCGAAACGGTGACACTCATAGCAAAAAGCATCCTCGCACAGGCAAGCGGGGCATAGGCGTCAAATGAGAAACCGTCTTACTTCGAATCATATTAATCGGGCATCATGTGAGAGGTCGTCGCGTTTCAAAGACATACTGTTGAACATCACTACAAGAAGGCTAAACTGCTGAACAGCGCTTGGCGACATCGCTTGCCCGCAGGCTTGTTATATAGCCGGTATCTGGTCGGTATCTGGTTGGTATCTGGTTGGTATCTGGTCGGTATCTGGCTGCTTGGCTGGCGGGTCGCCCTGCCATACACCGAGCTGCATCAGACTGACACGCATTTGGCCTAACCCCACACTGTTTGCCGGCACACCAACAATCAATCTCCCGGCACCACTGCCGGGAGACCAGAGTACGACGCAACACACATCAGAACTTTGTGTACGCCTGTCGTAACTGCACCAGCGGGTGACGATCAGACATTTGAAACTTAATCAACAACTCGCGTGCGATCATATCTCTGTCTTGCTGGTTGT
The DNA here is from genome assembly GCA_937923745.1 of uncultured Granulosicoccaceae bacterium. Classification (GTDB taxonomy): domain Bacteria; phylum Pseudomonadota; class Gammaproteobacteria; order Granulosicoccales; family Granulosicoccaceae; genus CALDUO01. The sequence goes on along the minus strand of CALDUO010000209.1, from coordinate 9,100 downwards.
CAGGTAGTGAGATGGTATCCGGTACACGTACCCAACCGTTTATGTTTCGGTCAAACACAGCAGGGTTACCTTCTTCATAACCCATGTGCACGTCTTCGAGCCAGTTAAGATCTTCCCACCCCATCACCGTCATATACTCTGACAAAAAGGGAGTGATGCGATCGTAGTCCGGCACCAGATTAACGTCATAGCGGTAACCGATGTGCTGACCAATCTCTTTTTCCCGCGAAGACTCAAGACCGTCGCCTTTAATAAACTGGTCAACGTCCTTGATCTCGGAGCCTTTATAACTTGTTCCTGCCATTGTATTCTCCGATGTCTACAGGTGATGGTAGTCTTCCACACCGACGGTGTGGTTGGTACCGGCGAGTGGCACACCTGCTATCGCAGATGCTTCCATGGTTAACGCACCCAAATCTTCTGGCTCCAGTGAATGCAGATTGGTTTTGCCGCAGGCACGGGCAAACATCTGTGCTTCAATGGTCAACGTGTGCAGGAAGTTATACACACGTTCTGCTGCCTCGTCCGGGTTGAGACGCTTACGCAAAATGGGGTCTTGCGTAGCAACACCTACCGGGCAACGACCAGAGTGGCAGTGGTAACAATAACCCGGCTCAACACCCATCTCAGTTTGGTAGTTAGCCTCCGGAATGTCTTTGTTGCAGTTAAGCGCCATCATCACGGAGTGGCCCAATGCAATGGCGTCTGCACCCAACGCGATAGCCTTGGCAACATCAGCACCGTTACGAATACCGCCCGCATACACAAGGCTGATCTCGCCACGCTTGCCAAGATCATCAATGGCTTTACGCGCCTGACGAATAGCCGCCATACCCGGAACTCCAGTCTCTTCTGTTGCGAGGTGAGGACCAGCGCCTGTGCCGCCTTCCATACCATCGATGTAGATAGAGTCCGGATCACACTTGACCGCCATGCGCACATCGTCGTACACGCGAGCTGCACCGAGTTTCAGCTGAATAGGAATCTGCCAGTCGGTGGCTTCACGAATTTCCTGAATTTTTAATGCAAGATCATCCGGCCCTAACCAATCGGGGTGACGTGCCGGTGAGCGTTGATCGATACCAGCTGGCAGTGATCGCATCTCTGCCACTTGGTCGGTGACTTTCTGACCCATTAGGTGACCACCCAAGCCCACTTTACAGCCTTGGCCAATAAAGAATTCGCAGCCATCGGCCAATACCAAATGGTTCGGATTAAAGCCATAACGGGACTGGATGCACTGATATAACCACTTGGTTGAATAGCGGCGCTCGTCGGGGATCATGCCGCCCTCACCGGAACAGGTTGCGGTTCCGGCCATTGACGCACCACGAGCCAAAGCGGTTTTGGCTTCGAAACTTAATGCACCAAAACTCATCCCGGTGACATACACCGGAATATCGAGTTCGATCGGTCGTTTCGCACGCGGACCAATGACCGTTTTGGTCAGGCATTTTTCACGATACCCTTCAATGACAAAACGCGTCAGCGTACCTGGCAGAAAGGTCAGGTCGTCCCAATGCGGAATTTTTTTGAATAACGAAAACCCGCGCATTCGGTAACGTCCGAGTTCGGACTTGATATGAATGTCGTCGATGACCGACGGTGGAAAAACAAAACTGTTTCCGAGCCGGTTAACGTCACGATTCAGCGGAGCTTTTTCCGGCAGCGGTTGCTGTGCCGGATCATTCTTGGCAGCCATGGTTAGATCTCCTATAAAATCAGTTTTTTCTCGGATGGCTCGAGGTTGTCGTAATTCCAGAGTTGTTTACCTGCGACAACTTTCTTGAAATGCGCAACACCCTTATCCGGCAGTAAGTCGTACTGTTTGAGCTTACGTGTCAGCCACGCCTGATCGAGTTCGGTCAGCTCTGCCTCGACCGCATCCACCCCAAAGCTTTTGATCTCGCCACCGACGAAAATAGTGCCGTCGTACATAGAGTCACCAAGATTTTTGCCTGCGTTACCGCAGAACACCATTCGACCACGCTGCATCATAAAACCGGTTAACGCACCGGTATCACCACCGACAATGATGGTGCCGCCCTTTTGGTCGATGCCTGTACGGGAACCCACTGATCCCCTGCACACGAGATCGCCGCCCCGTAATGCCGCACCAAAGGTGGAGCCTGCGTTTTTGCTGATGACGATCGTGCCAGACATCATATTTTCACCGCAGGACCATCCCACGCGACCGTTTACGCGAATGTTGGGACCGTCAATCAGACCGAGCGCGAAATACCCTAAGGATCCGTCTACCTCGATGTTCACCCGGCTCAAAATGCCCACACCCAAACTGTGTTTACCTCGCGGGTTTAACAGCTTGATCGTGCCATAGCCGTCAGCCATCATCTCGCGAATACGCGTGTTGACCTCTGTGGTCGACATATCGTCGGTATCGATTTCACCGGCTTTATCGGTGTCTACCACCGGCGCCCATGGATACAGAAATTTTTCTTCCTCTGCCGGTTGAAAAAACTCCTGCATCGAGCGACCGGTTAGTGGTTCAGACATCATTCCCAGTGCCTGTGCCCGTTCGTCCTGCGTCATATTGGTTAAGTCAGTCATGCTTTCCACACCCTCACCTCCTCATCGTAGGGGTCATGTGTATCAATTTCCTGCGGTAAAATAGCGCGAATGGCCACCTCTTCCGATGCCATCGCAATCAGGTCGTCGGACTCATACAGCACCAGAGGTTTGGCAGCCATCGTATCTTTGGCCATGCCCAGTGAGTCCTGTGTGGCCACAAGGTAGGTGAACACACCATCTATCTCTTCAATCGACTGCGACAAACTGTCTTCGAGCGAGATACCGTTGGACAGGTTATCGGCGGTGTATACCGCGAGCAGCTCGCTGTCACAGTTGGACATAAACCGATGGCCTTTGCGTTCCATTTGTCGGCGCATTAACCAGTAGTTGGTGATCTGTCCGTTGTGCACAACCGATACATCGTTGTAGGGAAACGCCCAGTACGGATGCGCAGAGCGAATATCAACATCTGATTCGGTCGCCATACGGGTGTGACCAATCGCGTGGGTGCCTTCAAAATCATTCAGCCCATACTGGTCTGCAACCACATTGGCATCCCCAAGATCTTTGATAAGTTCGAGTGCGTTGCCCAACGATAGAATTTCTACGCCTTCGACGTCTTCGACATAACGCGCCAGAGCTTCGGTGTCGCCTTCGTGCGAAATAATGTAACGCGACGCATACGGTGTTACCGCCTCGCGCGACTTTACCGACGCATTATGTTCAGCCAGCCGGGCATCGACCATCTCCAGGCGTTTGGAAATGATGTCGCCCATGTCATACCCCTTTGCCATGTCCTCGGCTTCGGCAGCTTTAAAGCGCATCACGTAGTCACCCGGGTTCGGGCTTCCGTAGACCGCAAACCCGGTTGAGTCAGGTCCCCGGTGTTTCAGTGCTTTTAACATCGATGTAACTTCACCGCCGATGTTTGCGGTTTTGCCTTTGTGTATCAGGCCCGCGATCCCGCACATAGTTGTCTCCAGCGTTAGCAGATGATTTTGATCACGACAGGTGATCACTAAATTTGTTTGGCAAGTGCGGCGCAATCACCGGCACGGATCACCGGCGCTGCACCGAACTTACTATTGGATACGTGTCAGTCAGACACAGGTATCAAGGTAATGCATCCATATACGTATCCTGATCCCAATCAGTCACGGTGTGCATGAACCTCTCCCACTCATCGGTCTTGTACTCATGGTAGAGACGGTACATTTCACCTGGCATCGAAGACTGAATGACCTCATCTTTTGACAATGCCTCCAGTGCTTCACCCAGACTCATGGGCAGCTTCTTCACCTCTTTACCAGCCTCCATGGCTTCGTAGATATTGCGCTCTTCCGGTTCACCCGGATCGAGCTTGTTCTTCAGACCGTCATCCGCTGCTTTTAAAATGGCAGATCCCATCAGGTAGGGGTTGACCATTGAATCAACAGATCGGTATTCAAAACGGCCCGGTGCCGAGACACGAAGCCCGGTGGTTCTGTTTTGAAAACCCCAGTCAGCAAAGATGGGCGCCCAAAAACCGGTGTCCCAAAGACGACGATAAGAATTAACTGTGGATGAACCAATCGCGGTCAGGGCACTTAAGTGCGCAACGATACCGCCAATGGCCTGCAGACCAATTTTGCCCGGTAGCTGTGGGTCTTTGGTGTCTGGCATAAAGGTATTTTTACCACCTTCCACATACATAAAATTCTCTTTCATGCCGGGCAGATTGCGTGCGTCGTTACCGGTTTTATGCAGCACGTCTTTGCCGCCGGTCCACAACGAAATGTTGTGGTGACAACCTGAGGCCGAGACACCCATAAACGGTTTGGTCATAAAGCAGGCGATGAGATTAAATTCTCGGGCAACCTGTGCACAGATTTGTCGGTAGGTGGTCAGGCGGTCAGCGTTTCGCAGGACGTCATCGTATTGCCAGTTGAGTTCGAGCTGACCTGGCGCGTCTTCATGATCGCCCTGAATCATATCGAGTCCCATCGCGCGGCAATATTCCATGACTTTCATGTAGACCGGACGCAGACTCTCAAACTGATCAATGTGGTAACAGTACGGGTTAGAGAAACCACCGTTGGGTTTGCCGTTTTCGTCTTTTTTCAGCCACATCATTTCAGGCTCGGTACCGCACCGGAGCGACAGCCCTTTGTGGTCCTTCTTGAATTGCTCGTGAATACGTCGCAGGTTGCCACGGCAGTCGGAGGTCAGGAAAGCACCCGGGTCTTCTTTTTCTTCCCGGTTGCGGAACAACGTGCAGTAGAGACGACCGACTCGTTTGTCCCACGGTAGCTGACAGAAAGTTTCGGGTTCAGGAATACCGACGAGCTCGGCAGCTTCGGGGCCGTACCCCATGTAGTCGCCATGGCGGTTGGTAAACAGGTTGACGGTTGCGCCGTACACCAACTGAAACCCTTTCTGAGCCACCGACTCCCAGTGGTCAGCCGGTATGCCTTTACCGCAAATTCGGCCGGTGACCGACACAAACTGAAGATAGAGATACTCGATTCCCAGCGCATCAATCTTTTTGCGCACTTCTTTTACCATCGCTTCACGGTCTGCTCCGCCCGTAAATTTCTCCAGATCTGTCTTTGCCACTGTGCCACCTCCGCTTCTAATTGGTTGTACCGCAGAGGTTACCAATTCAGACTCAATTTGCAACCATTTCTTACAATTGGTACAATTATGGATCACAATTGGTGAATAGCATCAAAGTAGATTGATTATGGACATTTCAACGCAAGAGCAATCCGCCGCATCCGGCAAGTCATCACGGCACAACAAAAACGATGTGTTTCTGATACTGAGAAAAGCGATCAGTGAGGGAGAGTTTCAACCCGGTCAGCGTCTGCCGGCAGAACGTGAACTGGCCAGCAAACTCAACGTCGCCCGTGGCACATTACGCGAAGGACTGCGTGATCTTGAGCGTGCTGCTTTGGTCGAGCGACGTCAGGGAAGCGGTACCTATGTAACCTACGCGTCGGAGACTCACCTACCCACGATCATTGAGAACGTCAGGCCACTTGAATTGGTCGATGCGAGGTTGGCACTTGAACCTCATATGTGCCGCAAAGCCGTGCTGCACGCAACCGATGATGATTTTCTCAGAGTCGAACAGGTGCTGGCCGGTATGGATCAGTGTACTGATGACCCGGCGGGTTTCAGTAAACTCGACGAAGAGTTTCATTTGTTGCTGGCCGAGTTATCCGGCAACCGATTGATGCAGTGGATGGCGCAAAGTATGTCGGTGGCACGCACTCACTCTCAGTGGTCGCGGGTCAGAACCATTACGTTGAACCCCGATATTATTAGGGTATACAACGCGCAGCACCGCGACATTGTTGATGCAATTAAATCGCGTGACCCGGAGGCGGCTGCCACCGCAATGCGACAGCATATCTTTACCGCCAGGGAATCCTTGCAGAATATCGCTGAGGTTTAGGTTTTGGCGGTTGTCTGCATCCAGTTAATGTAGACACGCTCTGCCATCGTGTTAAACGTTTTTAAGTTGGCTGCGCAATCGGTTTCGAAGGTTGCCGCACCACTCTCACCCAATGACTCTTTCAGCGCGGCTGCATATTCATCAATTGCAGACCAATTGGTAAATGTGTCGTGCCCTACCTCCAAATGAAATTGCACGGCGTATGCGCGTGTACCCCATTGCATGGCCTGAACCGGGCAAGCATCGGTGGTCGCAAGACAACGGGCACCTGCCGGCATCATTTTGATCTCAGCGCTGTGCCATTGCAACGCAGGAAAAGTCTCGGGTAATCCGTCGAGAAAAATACCGGATGCACCGATGTCTGTCATATGGACATCCAGTACACCAATTTCAGGGGTACCCGGACCTACCGTGCCGCCAAGAGCTTCGGCCAACAACTGATGACCCAGACACAATCCCAAATAGGACATGCCGCGCTCTTCCACCGCTTCGCGTATATACGCTTTTTCGTCGGCTAACCACGGAAACTGATCCTCCTGCCAAACGTCCATCGGGCCACCGAGCACCCATAGCGCATCAAAGTCATCAAGTGACGGTAACGCCTCTCCCTGATCAAGCTGGACGGCAGTTAACTGATGGCCGTCTTCTTTGAGAAAGCGGCGAAATTCACCGGCATGTTCTGCGGGGTGATGCTGAAGTGACAGAATGTGCATGCTGAACCAAATCGTTAAAACGAGACGGAGATGCTATCACACCCATCGCGCGGCGCATGACAGTCAGTAATACTAATGACAGTGCAAACAACAGATCCAAAGAACCACCCACGACATCCCCCACGGTCAGCGTTGGTGCAACCGCGTTACCGCTGGCAACATCGTTACCGGTTGCGCCACCACTGGCAGAAGCTGACAACGCGGCGGCTACGTCAGGCTCATTGACGGTGTTATTCGATTGATTGGTATCAAAGTTTTTAGAAGACAATACTGGATTCAAAGCCGACAAACCTACTGTGTCTTCAAACGCCAGTGTAATCGTTGATGTCGCTTGTCCCTGCAGCACAGGCAAGCGGCAATTTATGTGGGTGTCAGTTTGGCTACAGCTCCAGGCGTCCTGGGTGACAAAACCTGCAACCGTCGCATTATTATCCAGTGCTAACAGCACACCGGTAGCACCCGACTCGCTGAGGTTAGTGACGGTTAAGGTCAGTTCAGGCGCGTTTTCGTTGAATGCAATCGACGGCGTCAGAGACAAATCAACATCATACAGTTCCCGTACGGTGGTCAGATCACCATCGCTTAATGCAATACGTTGTCCCATGCCACGAGCGGCGTCATGATCCAGCGGTACGAGTGTCGGTGAACCGTTATTAGAAAAGTAGTATTCACCGTAATGCATGATCGAGTTGTAGTCATAGGCGCGAATGTCCATTGCGCCATCGCTCATTATTTCAAAGTTAAACCCTTTGTCTTGCTGAATGTTGTCCCATTGAACGCTCAGATACTGATCACGATCAGCACGCGTATGTTCGTGTAGCAGGCCAACAGCATGCCCAATCTCATGAATGATACTGCCAGCGGCGCAATAGTCAGATACCCAAATTTCCTGCATACCACCGATACGACCCACCCATGAAGCACAGCTTGCGCCCGCAGAGAAATTTAAAAAATCAGGTGAGTTCGCTGCCTGTTGGCTCAAGACACTGGTGCCGGTGCGGTCTACCAGTTCGATGGAGCTCTCGCTGTTCCAGTGTGCAATCGCTGTTTCAATGACCTGACGGGTCTCATCACTCAAGTCATCGGAAAATTGATAAGGCACCAGTCCGTTGGGCCACAGAGACAGCTCGTTACTGACGGACAAGCCACGCACCTGATTGGCAGGCTGTGTTTTTTGCCCTGCGTGGCGAAGTGTTGTAGCTTTGGCAACAATGATGTCACCTTGAGCGATCCACAGGTCGCCCTGTCGTTCGACAGCCGGTGTAGATGATAGCTCGCTGTTATCAGCATGGCTCAGGCCCGAAAACGCACCCAATAACATCCCTGTTGCAGCAAGAACACAGAGTGCTCCAGTTTGCTTGATCGACATTAAATTCCTCACTCACAATTTAAGTTGCAAGTGGGACGGTTGCACCGGCGCAGCACGATTCGAATCGAAACTACGCCGTAACACTAATGTTAGGTTGGACCCAACAGATAAACCACGCTCGCCAAAAAAGTTGGCCGATCACGTCACACCACGCGTTACCGCGTGTTGGGTTTATTAATGTCTGTTGGATTAATCAGTCTTGGTAGGACTGGTTACACCATTATTATTATTGTTATCACCCCAGCTTCTCTTCGTAAGCTGCGACAACCTGTTTTGGTCTGTTTCGACCCGGATTGCCGTGGGGCGTGTGTCCAGTTTATCCCGGTGGTACAAGGATGAGGAATACCGTTCCACAGTACTTGTTACGGTCGCAAGATGGCTTCCTGAAATGGCGTGTGTCACTTTGTTAACTAATGCAACACTTTCACGGGACTGCATGCATAGCCCACTGAAAAGCGAGACACAGTCATCGAATACAGTGCGATCCGGTTATCGTACCCACCGGTTGCAAACACCCCACAACCGGCCAAATTGGCCGACCTGGCGCCTTGCAGACACCGGAAGCACCTTGCTGATCGCCTAGCGTCGGATAAACCGCAATAAAATGAAGGCAGCCATCGCCAGCGATGTGGTAGCGCCAGCGACATATGTTAGCGCCGCTGCGGTTAACATAGACTTGGCGCCGTCATAGTCTCGCTGGTCAACGAGTCCGGCTTGTTCGAGTTCTGCCAACGCACGTTTGCTTGCATCAAATTCGATTGGCAGCGTCAACACTGGCATCAACAGCGCCACCGCGAACATGAGCAGCCCCATATCAACCATGGCGCTGGCGCCGAGCAGACCGCCGCCGAGTGCCATCATCATACCGATGTTGTTACCGGCCATTGCCATTGGCATTAATGACGCCTTCCATTTCAGTGGCGGATAGTTCTCGGCATCCTGAATCGCATGGCCCACCTCATGCGCAGCAACTGCCAGTGCCGCCACCGTGCTCTCGGCATGTATCGGCTCAGATAATCTCAGTAAGTCCTGTGACGGCACGTAGTGGTC
>CALDUO010000208.1 GCA_937923745.1 uncultured Granulosicoccaceae bacterium | reverse complement strand
CACCACTGGCCCGCTTTTATGGGCGGGCAAACTACCTAAAGCCAGCGCCTCACCCGCTGCCGGTAAGCATCAAAATCAGAGCCGAAGAGACTGGCGAGAGCTCGCTCTTCCGGTCTTATTTGGTAACGGCTCATGTAGATGACAAATGCTGGCAAAACCACGAAGGCCGCCACATTCTGCACGACCAAGCCCCACGCGATCAGTAACAGCAGTAAACCCAAATACATCGGGTTACGTGAAAATCGGAACACACCGGACGTGACCAGCGTCGAGGCCCGCTGGGGTTCTGCAGGATTCACGGTGGTGCGTTGTAATCGAAAGGCTGCAACACCGGCAATGCCAATCGTAATACCGGTAACCATGAGCACTATGATAACTACCCGTCGAAACATAAAGTGAAAATCGAGCGCAGGAATCGTCGCCGCCAGTAACCACATTAACAAACCGGCAACGGCAAAAACCACCACGGGTATGACCTTTAATTCCATAACGTTCGCTCTATGTGTTAATTGGTATCTTGTTGAGATTAATCGCGTCTTGTTGAAATTAATCGTGCCTTGTTGAGCACGACGGGCAGTACGCCGTTGTTATCCTCAATTGGGTAAGCCACTGTGTCTTTGCTGCCAAATCCGGCACAATAGCAGGTTCGCTATGGGTGTTGTTGCATTGCCCGTAGTGTGGAGTACAAACCATCTTTATCCGCGTAGCAACCCTGCAACCACCGGCTGCCCTGCCCCGAGTAACCTTTGCGTGCATGCAGTACACGGGTATTGTCGACGATAAAACAATCACCGGGTGACAGTTTAAACGTGACTTGCATCGCGGGGTCGTCCACAAGTTCACCGAGTCTGCGATACGCATCGTAGTAGAATTCCATTTCATCGAACGGTACATCGGTGATGGCGGCAGCAGACCGGTTATTAAAACGCACCGCCCGCAACTCCCCGTCGGGCGACAGTTCAATCATCGGGCACCGCGATTGCAGCGACACTGACGGGTCTCCGGCATATTCAAAGTTGGCGCAATAGCGTGACAGAACGTCAAACCACCGAGAATTCTCCGCACGTAAGCGCTCAACCGCCCGAAAACCGTCCACCACCATATTTTCTCCGCCGGTCGCGGAATTCTCAAGGCAGTAGAGCACCTGCAGGGTTGGCACCGGATCACGATACGGATTATCGGTGTGCGCCTGCAAACCCAGACCGGTAAAGGCAAGATTGGTCGGATTCACCTCGGTACGAACATTAAAGAGTCGCCCATAATTGGTTTCACGCACAAATCCGAACAGCGCCACAACCTGAAACAACGCCTCCTCTTCTACGGGGCCATTCGACAGTCGAGCAAAACCATACCGTTGCACTTGTTGCAACCAGTCTTGTCGCGTAGACCGACATTGCATGACCGCACTGAAATCGTTGTCTGGCAATTGCTGACCCAACCCTGCATCCCATGTTTCACAGGTGTCACAGGTCCATCCGCGTGCACGGGCGGGCGTGCCGGCAATTGCTGTGTCATACGCATGTTGCAAGAGCCACGGAACATCAAAATCGATGTGCACGTTATCGGGTTGGAAGGTCACGTGAAGCGTCTCTCCGTGACACTGACCCTGACTGATTGACAGATGTTTCGGCAAATCCTTGAGTGTAATCAGTCGCTGTCCATTCTCCGGTGAACGAGTCGATGCGTCCCTCGCATTGTCACGTAGCCAGATTGCATGAAAACGTAATGGGCCACCGACAGTAGCCGTGTTACCTGCCGCTTGTTGTAGCGTCAGGATACAACCATCGTCACTAATATGGGCACAATACTCAGTAGATGTCACAGTCAGAGCCACCTGTCATTAGGGCAGAATACTGAACGTCTCGCCGCCGGGTCTGCCATTCGCGCTTGTTATGCAGACGCACCTCTCAGGTTCGCCCTGTCGGATACTGCAGTGAAAGCCCTGTAAAATCAACAGGGTTAGACTCTTTTGTTGCCTCGACACGCGTGTCAAAACGATTCCCATGCTCTGCCGTGCAACCGAAACAACGCTTGCGCTTAGTGTGAACAGTACGTGAACAATTCATTTTTTCTGATCACACAACATTCATGAACTCGTGGATAGACTCTGCCCACACTCACAGACAACCACGAGAAGGAAGATGAAACTGTTTACACCAAAGACTCTGCGAACACTGCTGGTCAGCAGTGCCGTCGCAATCAGCGTTGCTGCCTGTTCTTCCGATGACGGTGTTGCACTGGATGCAAACGCTCTCGGCAAATCGGTATCCGGTGACGCCCAGACTCTGCCCACCACCACCGCTGCCACTACCGCAACAGCGACCGGCAACATTGTGACCACCGCTGTCGAAGCAGGCTCATTCACAACGCTTGTCGCCGCACTGGAAACCACCGGACTCGACAGCGTGCTGGCCGACGAGACCAGACAATTTACGGTATTTGCACCCACCGATGAAGCGTTCGAGAAGCTGGGACAAGACACCATCAATACCCTGCTGAACGATACCAATACGCTCTCGGACATTTTGCTCTACCACGTTCTGCCGGACGCGGCAGTAAATGCAGCCTCTGCTATCGGCCTTGCAGGCTCTATGGTGACGACAGCCAATGGCGACGACATAGCATTGACCCTGAACGACGGCGCGCTGTTTATCAACATGTCCGAAGTGATTGTCACTGACATCGAGACAACCAACGGTATTATTCATGTCATCGATACTGTCCTGACACCGCCTGCCGACGAACCCACCGACACCCCGCTTGCCACCATCACCGACACTGCCGTGGCCGCCGGGTCATTTAACACGCTGGTCACCGCGCTGCAGGCCACCGGGCTCGACGCTACACTGGCGTCCAATGACGACACCTTTACTGTTTTTGCTCCCACCGATGATGCATTCGCAGCACTGGGTAGCGACACCATCAACGCGCTGTTAAACGACACCGAAACATTAAGCGATATATTGCTGTATCACGTGATTGGTGGACAAGCCGTTGATGCCATGACCGCTCTGACACTCGCCGGTAATTCAGTGACAATGGCAAACGGCGACACTGTGGAATTATCACTGCGCGACGGTGCGCTGTTTATCAACGATGCACAAGTCGTCACGACGGACATCCTTGCGTCTAACGGTATCATTCACGTGATCGACACCGTGCTGCTGCCGCCTGCCGAGGACGTACCCGCTGATGTACCGCCTTTGGCGGATGAGCCCGCTACCGAAACTGTCTATGCGATTGCGCGGGACGCAGGGTTTGACACACTCATCGCAGCCGTTGACGCTGCAGGTCTCAAAGGTGCGCTGGATCACCCGGGTGATATCTACACAGTATTTGCTCCAACCGACGAGGCGTTTGCGGCACTGGGCTCCGACACTATCGCGGCGTTGCTCGATGACCCTGACACGCTACGCGATATTTTGCTGTTCCATGTGTTGCCAGGTACCGTCGTTGACGCTGCCACCGCAGTTGAGCTGATTGGTCTCGACATTACGGCCGGTAATGGCGGCACACTGGTGCTGACTTCGCGCGATGACGGGTTGTATATCAATGACAGCAGAATCACTGTCACCGACATCCGGGCTGTCAACGGAGTCATCCACGTGATCGACGCAGTGCTTATTCCCTAACGACCCCTGCGGCGGGCAATTCCATACAACTGCAACCAACCGCATCCGAGGTGCCTCTTGGGGACTCTCCCCAAGGACACCCCGGAAAAACCCGTACAGCGTCTCCACAGCAACACGGTGTCCGTCAATCAACCGGGTGGCCGCAATGCTGTGACAAGAGGATTCGGGCAGTTTATTTGGGGGATTCGGTTGGTATTTCACCGCAGGGAATGTTTGTGCCGGCACTCGCGGCACAGCCCCTACGCCGGGCTCTACGCTCTACCTGTACCAGAACTTTCGGCCCTCACACCCTGGCCACCTTGGGTCTGCGACCAAGGTCACTTTGGGTCTGGAACCCGGGTCACTTTAGGTCTTTGACCAAGGTCACTTTGGGTCTTCGACCCGGGTCACTCTGAGAAACCTCCGACCTATGACACTTATTGGGTCTGGCCCCGGCCATGTCTGCCAACGGGCAGTGATGCCGGATTACCATTTTACAATCGCGTGATACCAACCGGGTTTGTTGGTATATTGCGTTCATGCATCCACTTAATAACGTGAAAATATTGCTTGTAGAAGATCACCGTGATCTAGCCGAATCAGTCATTGATTTTCTCGAAACCACAGGCTGCATTGTTGATTATGCAGCTGACGGCGTCTCCGGCTTACACTTGGCTCGCACCGAATCGTTCGACGCCATTATTCTCGATTGGATGCTGCCGGGAATGTCGGGTGTTGATGTCTGCAAAACCTTGCGCGAAAAACACGAGCTGACATCGCCCGTGCTAATGATGACAGCACGCGACGAACTCAACGACAAGCTTGAAGGGTTTGAGTCGGGTGCTGACGACTATCTCGTCAAACCATTTGACCTGCCTGAACTGGTCGCCAGAATTCAGTCACTCATCAGACGCCATAAAGGGCTGGTAGTTAACGAGACCCTGACCGTCGGTGACCTCGATATCAATACAGGGGCCAGATCCGTCAAGCGCGCCGGCACCCACATTACACTGACACCAGCGGGTTATCAGATATTGCTGTTGCTGGCCAAAAACACCCCAAACGTTGTGACTCGAGAACAGATAGAGCAACACCTCTGGGGAGATGAGCCACCGGCCAGTGACACGTTACGCAGCCAAATCTACAAACTGCGAAAGAGCATCGACAAACCCTTTGATACCGCATTGATTGAAACGGTTCAGGCAACCGGGTTCAGACTGTCAGACGGCACCTCGTAAAACCACACCGTAAAGGTTGAGCCAACGCCGGGCTCACTGTCTACCGACAACCCCCAATCATAGTTGTCACAAGCCTGTTTCACTAACGCAAGACCCAATCCGTACCCTATGCGGTTACGTCTATTACCCTCTGTTGCAGACGTATGCTCTTGGCGCTCGGCGCGGTAGAACGGTTCAAACACCCGCCTTTGTTCAACGGCATTCAGGCCAGGACCTGTGTCACTGACAGAAACGTATCGATCGGCGATGGTGACGGTGACACTGCCGTCTGTGGTGTAATAAAAAGCGTTACTGAGAATATTACCCAATACCATCGACAGGACCGCTTCGGGTGCCATAACAGTCAATGGTGCTTCTTCCCGGATATGAATGGGTACAGGCTGGACAGTATCCACAATGGCCAGATCTGCTGCTAATCGATGCACCAGCGAGACCGCATCGGTCGACTGTTCTTCTTCAACAGGCACGCGGTCACGCGATAAGGTTAGCAATGCGCTGATTAACTCACCCATGTGTAATGCAGTGCGTTTAATTCTGTCGACCGCGCGTGCTGGCGCACCTTCAAGCCCACTTAATTCCAGCGTGGAGACCGATCCCTGAATAACAGCGACAGGCGTGCGCAGTTCATGAGAGGCGTAACGGGTGAAATTACGCTCACGCTCTATCGACGTACGGGTACGTTGTACGAAATGCTCAATGGCATCAGCCAGCACAACGGTCTCGGGGCTACCGGAGTGATGCAGTGATTCAAGATCAAGCTCTGATGCGTCGCGCGACGTAAAGTCAAAGGTTTCAATGGTCGCGGCAAGACGCGACAACGGAGACACGGCCCGTTTTGACAACACAAAGGCCAGATACGCAAGGCCATACATAATCAGCAACACCAGTGTTAGCGGCAATACACCGAAGTAGAAAGCCAAATTACTCACTGTCTCGTCCTGAAACAACAGATACAGAGTCTCGCCATCCTGTTCACTCACATAGACAATACGATTGTCACCGTTGATGGTGGCGCGATGCTGCCCTATCGGAAGACCAGTGAGCGCAGCTGGAATGTCCATTTCCGCAGAGGACAAATAGGCGCGAAGATTCATAGTATCCGGCAGCGCGTGCCCGGGATGCGTTTTGACCGATTTCCAGTAGTAGTCCGATTCTCCTTCGAGTGCCCGGTTGACCAGTAATTTTTCGGCAACAAACCCTGCTGCCGAGACACCGGCAATGGTGACAAGACTGATTAATGCCAACTGAAGAATAAATACCCGCAACAGTCTGGACTGAACACGCGGCAGCCCTACTGACGGGGTGGGTTCAACAGCATTCACGAGTCACTCCTGCCGGCATTGCCACAACGTGTTTTACTGTCACCTGATAACACACTGCCGATGCGACACTGAGACTGTTTGCCAACACTACCCAACGTGTGTACCGGGACACAGTCAATGCGAACACGTTTATGGTGTTCACGGTACGCCTCGGCGCACGGCACAGATGACCCGATGTCGCTATACCGTTGTCTGGGTGGCTTCAGACCTCTTGTTGTTGGAATACAATTAACGTCACGTTGTACTTGCACTGCGGCCCACCCTGATACCTGCTGCTCATGTGCTGTATCGTACCATTACTCTTCACACGGCATGAATCGCCTCTATCAGGACAAGCAGCTGTAAGGACAAGGTTTTCTTACACGGAATAGCGTCGTGAATAACTGGATTAATCGGCGGTTGTTATACGAATGCTGTGAGCAGCGCGGCCGACATACAGCTGGCATCTTGTCGGGGCATCGTGATGCTGTTGCCATATCATAGTTGATCGACAACTTCAGGAAGTCTCCGCTCTATAGCATGAGGCGTTGGTCACTTGGCGTGCGGCATCAGACGCAAGACATAGGCTCAAGATGTAAGCCTGGGTGTGAGGTTAAAGGTATCAGGTACAGGCTATCAGGCTTTGGATGTCTGAGTCTGGGTGTCGGGCGCTGGGTATCAGACTCTGGGTATCGGACTCTGGCTGTGTGGACTCGGTGTGGGGCACGGAGCGCATGGCTGGCGTGCATTACGCCAGCTGGACTTGTAGCAGTGACAGGCGCGACAAACACGCGCCGTGAACACGCGCCGTTAACAACCGAAGTGCGGCTACCAGCAGTCGGCCGCTGTCCCGGTGCCGGTAATACCCTTTACACCACTGGAGGTTAAGGTCAGCCGATTGCACTCGGTATCTTTGGCCTGGCTGGTACCGCTTTCAGGAATGGCGACCAATACAAACGACGATGGCGTTGTTTGTTGTATGCCTACACGGTAATTGCCGTTCTCGGTCTTCTGCGGACTTGCGTTATAGCCAAGCAAAAACATCGTCGAAGCGAATCGGTTGTTTTCGGTAAAATACCGCATCTGCTCGTTCGCTACCTCGGTCAGCATAACTTTGGCTTCCGACCGTTTGGCTTTTATCATAAAGCTTTGCCATGATGGCACCGCCACAGCCAGCAGTAAACCTATGATCGCGATAGCAATCAACAATTCAATAAGCGTAAAACCCTGCTGCCTTTTCATGATAGTTTACTCGTCATTTATTGCGGACAATTGCCCAAACGGCCAGTCGCGGGAACCAAAATATACCCACGCTGAACATGATCTGATTTGGCCTTACTACCGGCAATTTCACTCTTGCCGTTAATATCAAACAACGCACCGACATAACGCACAGCAGATTCGTCAGAATTCATACTGGACTGACTCAACACCGTTGTCTCACCACAATATTGCAAGGTGACATCAGCACTCACATCAACGGACAACGCACCGGATTGTTGTGATTTTTGATCGAACACATTGGCAAGCTCAATTTTCGGACTACGTGGACCCAGGGGTTCCGGGTTGTTGAACTGAGATGACGGTATACGCTCAATAACGCCCACAAATTCATCAACATCCCAAACCGACCGTATCGCCGATTCAGCGGCCTGATAACTGATGGTTTTCTGTTGATTGTTGCTGACAACCCGCTCATTCAGACTCGAGCCGGACATGACAGACATACCCAGTAACGTCATCGTGGCCAATAGCATTAAACTGATCGCTAACGCCGAGCCCTCTTGTTTTGTTTGTGAATGCAAAATTATCATTGACTGACTCAAAGGGGCTTGTATCGATTTTTCAGAACGATCGTCCCGGTAAACACCTGCCTGGACAGTTTATCCCTGATTCGAACAGCACGATCCAGAATAGCAAATACTTTTCTGCTCGCTGTTTTCTTGATTGGCGTCACGGAGTTCACCAGTATCCCCACGCGTACACTGAGCACAGTGAGCTGATTGAGCGTTGGTGTGTAGCGAACATAACGATCCACGAACCCGTCAAAATCAACGTCGACACCAAATAGATAACGAAACTGATCGACTCCCGATACCAACATCATTTCCTGTGCACCGTTACTGTTTCCACGACAGGTGATTCGACTGTTAGCAGCATCAAAACGGTAAGTGTTCTCTGCGATACCGCCCATGGGTGTTGTATCGCCTCCGTTACAATCCTGCGGCGCTTCGAGACGGACAACCAATTGGTTTGTGTTACTGGCATCCATATCAAAAGGATCGATCGGAAAATCTCGTGAAAAGCCGGCGGCCTGAATACCGTCTTTCAGTGTCTTTATACCAAAGTGTCCATTTTGCTGCATGGCCAAAACCCCATCACGGTAGGCAGCAGTTGTCACCGAACCGACGAACACATTAAACACAGCACTAACAATCAACAAGCCCAGCACCAGAGCTATCATCAGTTCGATCAAAGAGATACCCTGCTGGCGATGTTTGATCGGATGACACTCGACCCGATGTGTATGCGTCTTCATGGTGTCAACTTTAGTTGCACTCGGCGTTCTACCGAGTCACGGTTACCAGCGTTTGATGGCGGAATTTCGTTCCAGAGAATCGTGATTGTGTGGCTCGAGTCAGCTGTACACAACACGTCATCGCAATCTACGGTTAAACGACTGTTGGGCAAGGCATTGAGTACCCCGTCTTTGGCAGTTCGGGTCAAAAAACGACTCCCACAGGCTACTGAGTAAAGATCCCAACCTGCCATCTGTGCGGGTGTGCAGGACGCAGGGTTTCGACGTATGCTGGCCTGACACAACACTGCTGGCCTGACCCCACAATTTAATGCACGATCAGAATCAAAATTATCGTAGTGCCCGTCGGCGGCGGCTGTGCGGTTAAGCCTCATACGGGCTGCCATATCTTCAGCAAAAAGATCAGCTTGTGCTCGCGTAAAACTTCCTTTCGTGCTTTTCATAGCGCCAAGATGCATACCGGCAATGCCGAGGATGCCAAACGACAAAACCACTAGCGCAAGTAGCACCTCTATGATACCAACCCCTCGCTGTGTTCGGGATAAATGCAGATTATCACTGACAAAAGCCATCAGTTTAAAGTCTCCGAAACACTCAAGCGACCATTAGCCTGCAGCGTAATGAAACGCGTCTCATCGTCGTAGACCACACTCATTAACCCGCTTCTTGGAGCACCGAATGTGCTGATAGTATTGCCACCGCTTGAGAAAGTAATGACCTGCCCGAACACAGAGCTCCTGTTCATCTTCATGGCTGGCGGTCGCGGAGGCATTTGCGCAAGGAGCGTTTCATTGCTGCTACGAAACCCATCCATATTGGTATCCACAAACACAATCCAGCCTTTGGTCCAGTTGGTTCGCGAGGCGCAAGTCGGGTTTTCTGCCAACGGTGCGTTGCTGGGACACAAGGCTGTCCGTTCCCCTCGTTTGATCGCCTCTGATCGGGCCATACGAATACTGGACGTCAGATCATTGGTCGATGTGACAACATTATTCTCACTTATAAGAGACTTAAACGACGGAACCGCCAACGCCAACAATAATGACGCTATCGAAACGGTGATCATCATCTCGATCAAGGTAAATCCCGTGCAACTGTCAGTTCCTTGATTCATCGTAGGTCAACACTTTAGTACGTGAAGTAAATAGATCTTCGCAATTAATTAGCGGCACCGGTTATCATTTATTGAAGCATTTTTAGACAACAACAATCACAGTAGGCACTCGATCACGAACTGACGCTAGTATCGGGGATACCAGGACACCAACTCGATATCTAACGGAATATCGACAACATTGTCTTTTCCAACCAATACTTCCAGCTTGTTTTCATCAAGGTTGATCGCAGCTATTGGCTTGGCAGGAATACCGCGCGTTGAAACAATCGTGCTCCTGTCGGCGGTTGACAATTGATCGGCTGACCGGTTGCTACCGTCCAGCGCACTAACCGGAGAACCGTCCAGAAGATTCAGCGCATAGAACTTTCCTTCAGTTGTCGTTGCACCACAGCGATCCGTATTCAAAGTCTCGTTGGGCGCGAAGGTGGTTGCCAGCAGACGACCTTCCAACACATTCGTCTCTGCCAGCACTTTTTCACCCGCAGACAGCGTAATGAACCAGCCCTTGGCGCGATTCAATTTAGCACGCGCCCCGTTTGCCAATACCCGGTTTGATGAAGACACCAAGTTTTGCGTAGCGTCGTAAAGATCGTTCTTTTTGATCGTTTTTGTGTATTTTGCCGGCACTCCCCTCCGGTAACCCTCATCGCGAAGCATGTAGATTGAACCACGGCTATTTTTGTTCAATGGATCAGTCCGATCTCCCGATGCGACTACGATAGAGAGAAACCGTTTCCCCTGATCATCGACAAAGGACACTGACGGTGGGTACATAAAAGGCTCATAAGATCTTGACGATAAATCAGCAAACAGTGACACGTTAAACTGCCCCTGCGCCTTAAGATCACCAATATCGTATCGCCAAACTTTACCACCAACATCCACTGCATATATCCGGTCAGTGTAGCCGTCATTGTCGGTATCAACCACACGAAGATCAGAAGCAATACTGGCGTTCATCCCATAAGTTCTTGAACTCAGTACCGGGTTGCCATTAAGGTCAACCATGTAAATAATGTTACCCGACGTGCGCTTTGCGTTTTTATCAGTGTCCAATCTTTCATCATAGCCGCCGCCGAACGCAAGTACTCGTTTGCCCTTACCGCCAGATTCTATGGTAATGAGAGTTGGTTTTGACCAGGTTTGCGCCAAATCTCCGAAGTAGCCAGAACCGCCTTCAATTTTCCATTTGTAGACTGGATTGGTTGGATTGGTCACGTCTATCGCGTAATAGTTGGAACCTCCACGACGCATTCCCAGCACCATAGTTAACCGGTCAGCACCATTAACGATACCGTCGCCATTCTTATCATCATGAACGGGCACCATGTGACCGTCGAGCCCATAAATATGTTCCCCTCTGGCAATGCCGGTATACATTTTGTCGATATTTTTGAGTAATGCCTGTGGCATGAAAGCAAACAGTTCTTCACCACCGGATCTGTCACCATTCATTCGGACAGGACGTGTTGCATCAATCGCGTGAAAAAAGCCACGATTGGTCATGACATACACGACCGTGCGTCCGTTATATTCCACCTTGACCGCATTGGAGTGCAGGGGGGCACCCATTGGCACGTCCGCAATCCAGTCCAACAATTCTTCGGCATATTCATCATCGTTGGCAATGCCCAGCATGTCGGTCGTGATTGATGTGTTATCAGCAGACAACTTGTTACGAATATTGCCATTGTTGAGTGGCACACCTAAAGTAGGTAAGGTATCACCCGTGAAGGTAAACAACTTACGCGCCTTCTGCCTGGTTTTAAGTCGGCCCTCTGCACCACCCTGTGTCACGTTATCGCCATCAGGCCGGTCTGTCCAAAAGCTGTTGGCGCCAGCACCTATGTACTTTTCTCCCAGCTGTTTTTCCCCAATGACGTTATAACCGTTAAGTCCTTTTAATAGCCCGTCTTCAAGGAAATACCCTTTCAGATTACCGTGCCAGGAACGCGTAAAGCTTGGGGTAAACATCGGATAAAATACGCGGTTGTCGTTAGCAAACGTGCGTGGGTTAACACTGACGGCAGGCGGTGCAAATGAGTGATTACCCAGTAACACCTGATCGATAATGTCGGCTATGGAACGCGACAGCCCTCTGGCATGTTTGGCCTCAAAGTAATCACCACCACCGGCTCTCGCAATTTCTTGCAGATAGTTGCCCGAAGATCCGAGTTCACCAAAACCAACCGTATAGGTTGTTACATTGCTTTTTTCGTAGCTACCAAGCTTCTTGTTGTTTAAAAAGCTTGCTATCTCCGGACCGCAAAGGCCTTCCGGTTGCCCTGGCTGAGCTGCACATCGTGCCGCAAAGTCAGACACCTCTTCATCCACATGTGGCTTTAACGCATTATATTCGGGGACGATTTTCGGATCGCCATCTGACACCAGCACAATATAGTTGCTAACACACTCCTGTTGTGTTGGCGGTATGTAGTTAGCACCTTCCCATACAGGATCATCAACCACTGGCGGTGCGGTTGGCGTATTCACCCAAGCGGTGGCACTGGTTTCACTGCCGGTTGCCGTGCCCGTGATGGAAGAGCCATTGGGAAGATTACAATCTACCGTGCTTGTTTCGGGTCCGTTAGCAGGGTTACTGCTGGGTCCTTGCGCTGCTGCACAATTTTCAGACGTCCGGGGCCCACCCTCTTTGGTGGTGACATACTCTCCGCTACCACCTGTACCACCGGACGACGTTCCACCCGGCTTAAAGGCGTCCTTGGGTTCATACGCCGCGGGGTTTGGTGCAAACGGATTACCACCAACATAACGCTCAAGATCGGGGTCCCACACTGGCGGCTCGAACTTCGACGGATCTGTGTCCGGGTGTCCGCCATTCAAGACTTCACCTCCTTCATAGTACAGCGCAGCTTCAACCAGCGCTGCGACCGTGTTGGATCCGTTTTGGCTCTCAACCTCAGGCAACAGAGCGCTGACCAGTTCATCGACTTCAAACTTTGCCTGGATATCAGCATCGAGTGTGTTGGCTTTTGCGTCTGTATCCGAGATTGGCCAGCGAATACCAGACGATGTGGTACCAAAAAACGACACACCAACATTGATATGCTCACCAAGGTCTTTGATGACCTGCGTCACAGCCTCAATCTGAGCCTCCCGCTTGGTGATGTTATCGCCAGGCACGAGCTGGTTCATGCTTTGAGAGTAATCCAACACAAACAGCACATTTTGTTTGTGGGGGTTGGCTCCTTCAAGAAAAATATCAATATCGTCCGCAGCCGCAGGCACAGACAACCCAAGACTGAGCATGACACCCAGCACGCTACTTCGTGCTTGAGCGTTGAATAGGGGCAATACTGTCGTTTCTGTTGAACGTTGGTTAACTGAGCGCATAACTTTCTCAAAACTGCTTCTGTACCGCTGGTTAACGACCGTTCAATAACTGCGTTTAGCTGTTTACAGCCGGATCGTGTGTTGTAGTAGACGTTATAAAAACTATTAATTACACATAAATCGGACATTTAGAAGTTCAAACTAATAACGTGAACCAGCACAGATTTCGGTGTTTTAAATAGATCCGTATGGCATACGGAATGCCTTCATTTTTCGCGTGTGTATACGTGATTTTATTCTGCTGACGGGTCTATATGCCATGCTGACAGCCTGCGGCTCTGGCGCAGATTCCGGTACAAACACCGGTACAGTTTCTGATGCAACGCCCAACCCCGTTACGCACAATGAATCGACATCAAACACAGGTGAACCAATTCCGGTGCTGGCAGCAGCGCTGCCACAAACGGATAGCGCGCCTGCCACCACTGACTCCAATGCATTACCGGGGTTAGCTGAACCCACTGCACTCACACCCGAGCAAACAACCGCTGTAGAGCCACAGAACGTCGCCACAGCGACAGCCAGTCAAAGCCCGGACAGCGCACTGGCAACACAGTCAGAGTCAGACACCACAAGTTCAGGGTTGGTCAATTCGACTGAAGCGACGCCTGCTGCCACGGCACCTGACACGGATAACGGGCGCACCGAGACATCAATGGACGAGCGTGCACCTTCAGAAATGACAGCGGAGAATGCCACAAGCAACAGTGATTCCTCCGTGGCTGACTCAAACGCATTGATTGCGGTTGCGCTGCGAGACGGCGACGCATCCGGCCTGAATGCACAGCAATTACTGGAGCACTCTGCGCAACAGTTACAACGCGACTTTGACCAATGCTCGGCAGTCATAGGCCATGTTTATCAGGGAGCGGTTGATGCTTTGACCATGCCGTATCTGTCGAATTATGTTTACAGCAATCGCCGGTCAAATTACCCACTTATCGTTGATCGGGAAAACGGTGCGACCTATGGCTGGATCGGTCAACCGAACCAAGGTCCTCGCCATGCGTATTTCGGTGCCAGTATTTTTCAACTCAACGGTGGTGACTACTATGGCAACCTCGGCAACGAGGCAAGAGATACGTTGTTTAGTGTCATAGCATGGTTGGTGCAATATGAAGACACCAACCTACCGGTGAAGGACGCTCCGCTGACCCTTGTTGTGTCGTCACCGTACGTCGCGGCGCGACTGGGTAGCTGGATATCGCATCATATAGCCAGCCCGGTCTGGACCGTGACCGATCGGGTTGACCAGTTACAGGCAGAGCACACTCACCCGGTGTTGTATGTCGGTACAACGAACGATGGCAAAGCACCACTGGAGCAAGCACTGGACGCGAACATACCGGCGCTCATTTGGAGTGAAGCCTTTGATCCCGGTGACACCGTGCAGGCAATGGGACTCAGTTGGCATTGGTGGGGACCCACTACCACTGGCGGTTTCCTGTCAGCACAAGAACAGTGTCAGGCAGCTTACCCGTTGATGTCAGTGCGCGCCCTAACCGACAATCTTGCCAATAACACGCTGCAGTTTGACTATCCGTTGGCTGCTTGCACCACACCTATTTACACAACGCAATGTGATACCGGGCAGATTCTGCATACATCCGGGAATACGTTACAACAGGCAGTATTCGACGGTCTTGAGGAAATTCAGTTTCAATTGAAGCGGTTGGATTTCGAGGGCATCAGCGTATTTGATCGCAGCGAAGATTATGAATATCTGAAACTTGCCGTGTTAATCGGTGACGCGCTGCGCCGCACCACGACCTACCCGCTGGACAGGCTGGATAGCTCACCCGCGTCGTTCTTTGGTGCGTTGTATGCCGATTATTCACAACATTATTCGCGGGACAGCCAGCCGGCACAAATTGACCTGGGTGATTATATTCAGGCTTCGACGGTGTCTGACGACAGCACCCTGCAAACACATACAATAACACTGCCGACTACCGATACTCTGGAATGGACGTCGACCGGGCTAACCGCTCCGGCTGGCAACAGCATTACCATAGAGCGCCTTGATACAACACCGGTGAGTGTTGGCGCACGATTTAACATGTTACGCAGCCAAAGCACGTGGGTTTGGAATACGTTTGGGTATACACGGCCTAAATTTACGCGCAGCCACACGGTACAAATTCCGCAAAACCAATTCCAAAATCAGGCTCAGGGTCAGGCACAGGCGCAAATTCTGTCTTCACCAGTCGGCGGTCCGCTGTACATACAAACTGGTGCAGAGTCGCCCGACAGTCAGGTCACGCTGCGTATCACAGGCGCAGTTAAACACCCGACCCTGACACCCGATGATGAGACAGGTCTTACGCAATTTATCCAGTCTCTGGCCCAGCGGATGCACAGTTGGATCGATATCGTGACACCCTTTGTTGAAGTGCATTCGAGGCTTGATCTGATTGAAGAAGCATTTGACCGACAAGACGGCGTCCGCGACAACGGCTACACCAACGCTGACATCCGGCATTGGTCTGATGACCTTGATCTGTGGCTAATTAAAACCAACCTGAGTCTGGCAGGCATACAAAGTAACGATTTGCCAGCGATAAAGTCCGGTGTAATCGAGCGATGTCAGGCACTGCAACTGGACTGTCAAAACCAGCAACTGCACCGACGTCTGCCTAAGCAACATATCAATGCAGATATCAGGGCGAGTTGTGGTGACTTGTGCTCCGGTAACCCGTTTGATTCAAACAGTTTCGTCAACCCTGCAGGTTTTGGCGAGTCACACGAAATGGGGCACAACCTGCAACGCTATCGGTTCAATATTTACGGCAACCGGAGCAGCGAATCATCAAACAATATTTTTCCCTACCACGTGGCCTATTCCATCGCCCAGTCAGGTGATCAAACCACACAATCAACTACTGTGTGGCCTGATACCATGGAGACCTACGAGCAGTTACAGGCATCGCTGGCCTTCGCATCGCAGGCTGGCGAAGGACACCCCATTTGGGCTGAGGCGGGTATTTACGATAATGTCGTCACACGCACGCAATTCTACTTACAGCTTGCGTTTATCCATGATCGCTGGTTATTCGACAGCAATGCATCACTCACGGAACCAACCGATGGCTGGGACATTTATACATTGCTGTATTTACTGGAACGCGAATTTAACAACGCCGTGAACGGAACCGACGCACAGTGGATCGCGCAACGCGATAGGTTGGGATTTTCTTTGTTAGACCGGGGGCAGGCAAATAACATTAAGGGTGCTGATTTTCTGGCTATAGCGCTATCGCATATCAGTGAGCAGGATCACACTGACTACTTCGACACATGGGGTATTGCGCTTTCGAATGAGGCGCTTATGCAGATCAATAGTGCCGGCTACACACAATCGGTGCCACGGGTCTTCTGGCGAACACCAGAGTCCGGCATCATCACATCAGATATGCCATCAAGAAACCCGGACAACGCACGTCCGCTGGATGGGGTCAGCGACTGGTACTGACCAACACTACCTCGGCCGTTGCAGCTCCACGTTGATGTCATCGACGATTGCCTGCTGATCACTGTCGAGTGAATATTTTTTTATAGCATTGATCGCACCCTGCCGGGTCTCGGCGACCTCGTCTGAATTCTGAATCACAGCCAGTAACGCGTCTCGCGTCGCAGTCGTGCGGGAAGACAGCTGCGCCAGCGCGTATACAGCATTGCGGCGAACATCTGCTTGCGTATCCCGGGTGCTGTCAACGAGTGTTCCGGTAACATTGGCATCGGCACTCCACCGGCCCAACAGAGCCACGGCACGCGCGCGCATGCGCGTATCATCATGGGTACTGAGCTCGACAAACCGATTGGTGAGTTGCTCTTGCGAGCCCTGTGGCAACTCTCCGGGTCGTGCCAACGCATCCAGTGCAGACACCAAGACCTCGGTATTGGGCTCAATCATTACCAACGATGCAACCATCTCGCGCGCAGCATCCACACGAGGCTGCAGTTCACCCAGCAACGTCAGACCAGCCTGTTGCGACACCGGATCACCGGAAAAAATAAGTTCACCCCCGATTTGCGTGGCCTGCTCCTCACCGAACTGTCCAATCAACCAAACAAGCACCCGAACACGCTCCGGATCGGTATTGGCGCGAAATTCAGCCAACAG
Source organism: uncultured Granulosicoccaceae bacterium (assembly GCA_937923745.1). Taxonomy (GTDB): domain Bacteria; phylum Pseudomonadota; class Gammaproteobacteria; order Granulosicoccales; family Granulosicoccaceae; genus CALDUO01. The sequence goes on along the minus strand of CALDUO010000208.1, from coordinate 10,911 downwards.
TTGTTCACGTAGTGCGGGATCGTTTGCGAGTGCATCAGCGAGTCGCTTGAGCTCATCGTCAGACAACGGGTTGTCGCCCAATGTCGTGAAATCAATGTATTCAGACAATGGGTTTTGACTGGATACAATCTCAGGTGTGTTAACTGGCGACTGTGTGTCGGCCGAAGTATCGGCCAATGTGTTTGACGGTAACGGTGCAGTAGATGCAGGCAGCTCTGCCGCAGCGAGTACGGTGCCACTGGCAGCTGGTGTTTGGGGGGTGTTTTGCGCAGGTGCCGGATTGGAGGATGCAATACCGGCAGAGGCGTCTGCTGCCGAGTTGTCAGCAGAGCCTTTTAAGTACCAGTTGGTGGCGACTATCACCCCAACCAACAAAAGACCGGCAACCAGAAAGCTGCCGGCGTTGATCAGGGTTCTAATGGCCATAGGTCACTGAACTGTTAACGTACGTCAGCTGAATTAAACGCGATACGCTCGTCACTACCGGGGGTAACTGCAATTTCCCATGAGAACGGCGCATCTATGCGCTGATAAAATTGTGGGCCCGTATCGGCACATCGTTCGGTGTCGATCGCGTAGCTGACGAATTCTGCATCACCAAAAATTTCCTGTGGCTCCGCCAATGCGTTGCGAAGCGCACCCCAGGTATCCGGTCCGACGACACCGTCGGATAACAAGTTGTTGGTGGTTTGGAACTCTTCAATGGCCATAGTGGTGATCGGGCCGTGCAGGCCGTCTGCAAAACTGTCGATGTCTTCAGCATCCGAGAACCCCTGACACCACAGAATACGTTGCATACCTAACGTTAAATAGCTGTTCGATGAAAAAATGCCTTCCTGCAGTACACAGTTGTTGGTCCAGTCACCATCGTCGATATCACAAACCGCTGTTTCACCGGTGTTGTTGTCGATATCGTCGCCGTTGAATTCTGATTGATCATCAATGCCGTCCAGCGGATCAGAGATGTCGCCGTCCGGAAATTCGTCATCCGTGGTGGTACCGCCGCCACCGCAACCAACCGCAAACATCCCCATCAGTAAAATGATCAGAAAAGTTCGCAGTGTGCTGGCCGATGTACCGGTCAATTGTCTGGCCAATTGTCTGGCCGGAGCCGTATTTTTAAGCGTCATAAGATTGCCCTGTTTAAGTGTTGCCGTTTGGTGGTGCCCGTTTAGGTGCGTGCGCAGCTGTTTTAATTGCAGGAATATTACCTGACACACTAGTTTTAGCATAACCTGCCGGACTGCGACAGGCGATAACAGTATAAGAATTTCATGCCGATCGACCCAGAACAATTGTTAATTTTCTTGCCTGCAGCGCTGGCACTTAACCTGACACCCGGAAATGACATGGTATTCAGCTTAAATCAGGGGCTGATACACGGTCCGCGTGCGGGGATTGCAGCCAGCTTGGGGATTGCTACCGGCTCTTTCGCGCATAGCGTCATTGCCGCCATTGGTTTGGCGGCCCTCGTATCTGCCAACACCACGGTTTTTCAGACTATTCGCTGGATCGGCATCGCCTATCTGGTTTATCTGGCACTGAAAACCCTCGTATTTCAAACAACGACATCCACTTTTGACAATAACAATGGTCATTCAAACCGTGGCGCCGACAGCAGCTTTCGCACACTACGCGCGGTATGGCTGCAAGGAACGCTGGTGAATCTGACGAACCCTAAAGTTATTGTGTTTATGCTGGCGTTCGTGCCACAGTTTGTCGATCCTGAACGGGGTTCAACCGCTGTTCAGTTTTTAATGTACGGCTTGTTGATGAATATAGGAGGCACCGTGATAAACGGTGCGGTCGGATATTATGCAGGTCAGTTCAGCAACACACTGAACAACAACCCGGCGTACATTAAAACGCTGGGCTATCTAAGCGCTTTTATTTTTCTGGCCCTGGCGCTTCGACTGGCGCTCTTCTGAAAAATACAGATAATAAAACTGATGGGGTTACGGGAGGTTATTTAACGGTTGTATGCGTCGAGTGCGGCCTGCGTACCTTCACGCCACAGCAAACGTAACCAATGATCGAATTGTTCGGCAAAGCGCGAGTTGTCGGCAAGATCACCGTAAAGATCCTGTTGCTCCAACCAGGCTTGCGGACGTTCCTTGGCAGCACGCGCTACTGCGTTGAGCGTATCCCAGATGGGATCGTTTGGCGTGATGGCTGACCCGTCTTCTCGTGTACCTTCACACAATCGGGCCCACAGTGCCTCTGTTAGCGCCAGACCTGCAATGGGCCCACCGGCTGCCAATGCCTCACGCAACGTAGGTAATAAAAACCCTGTGTGGCGCGACGAGCCATCAAACGCAACCCGGCGTACCGTGTCGATGATTTTGGGGTTAGAGAACCGCTGATTAATAAGCGTCACGTACGCTTCCGGTGTCATGCCCGGTACGGCATGGACTTGCGGGGAAATCTCGTCGGTCGCCACCTTACGAAAAAAACTGTTGATACCAGCATGAGCCATACAGCCCGCTATGGTCTCTACCGACAGCAGCTCACCGGCGTTTGAAACAATTTGATGACCGCCATTCAGAATGCGGATTTTCATCGTTTCAAAGGCATGTACATTATCTGAAAACGTAGCACCAACGGTATCCCAATCGGGACGCCCTGCACAGAAATTGTCTTCAATTACCCACTGACGGAAGTTTTCATGAGTGACCGGTGCGGCATCATCAATACCCAAGGCCTGCACGAGCGCTAATTCTTTGGAACCTGAGGCTGGCACAATGCAATCAACCATTGCATTTGGAAAACTGCAGGAACGGTCTATCCAGTCGGCAAGGTCAGGATCAGACAGGCGAGCCAGTGACACCACAGTCTGACGCAAGATGTCACCATTACCTTGCAGGTTGTCGCAGCATTGTCCGGTAAACGCAGCATGACCTGCTGCTTTTCGCAGTTTCAGTGCGGCAATCATCGCACCAAACGCGGTGCGCGGTGTTTCCGGGTGAGCCGCGTCATGCTGAATATCCGGATGAGCACTGTCGAAGGCTTTGGTCACGGGGTTGATGTAATAACCACCCTCTGTCACCGTCAGCGCCACAATTCGAATGGCAGGGTCTGCCATCTGTTCGATTAACGGGCCGTTGCCATCCACCACCGGTACATATCCGATCATGGAACCGATCACTTCAACTGACTGCCCTTCCGGGTCAAGCTCAATTAATGTGGTCAGATAGTCCTGTGCAGCAAGCCGCTTGCGCTGCTCTTCGTCAGCCGGGCGAACACCGGCGCCAACAATAGCCCAGTCATGTGCCAGGCCCTGTTGCATTAGCCGGTGCAGGTACCAAGCCTGGTGGGCACGATGGAAGTTACCCAACCCGATATGCACGATACCGGGTGTCAACTGCCCGCGGTCGTAATTGGGTCGTTGAATCGTATCGGGCAGAGAGGCCAGCGCGGCGTCGGACAATTTCACAGTCAACTCATCCATTGACCACCGTCAACATTGTAGGTTTGCGATAGTATGTAGTCAGATTCTTGCGAAGCCAGAAACACGGCCATACCGGTCAGGTCGTCAGGTGTCGCGAAACGACCTGCCGGCACACCTGCCTCAACCTCTGCCTTTTTCTGACCTGGCTGCTTGTTTTCCAGTGATGCAAACATTGCATCCACGTGTACCCAGTGCTCACCATCGACCACACCCGGTGCTATGGCATTCACGTTAATGCCATGTTGAATCAGGTTAAGCCCGGCCGATTGAGTCATGGATATAACCGCAGCCTTGGTCGAGCAGTACACCAGCACGAGGCTCTCGCCACGCCGACCGGCCTGTGATGCCATATTAATGATTTTTCCGCCATGTCCTTGTTTGATCATTTGTGCGGCTGCAGCCTGCATGGTAAACAGTGTGCCACTGACGTTAACGGCATACAGCCGCTCGTAACTTTCACGCGTGATGTCGACGGTTTCGGCAGCGTCAAACAAAGCAGCGTTGTTAATTAAAATATCAAGCTTACCGGCGCGCTCGATCACTGATGCTATAGCGGCGTCAATGCTGCGTTGCTCGGTCACATCAAGGTGCACGGCGTACGCTGACTCACCCAGTGACGCCGCAGTCGCTTCTGCTGCCTCCCTGTTGATATCTGCAATGGCAACCTGTGCGCCTTCTCTAATATAAGCTTCTGCAAATCCGTGTCCGATACCTCGGGCTGCACCGGTTATCAGCGCTGATTTGCCATCCAGTCGTCTCAAGGAATACGAATCCCGTCGTTATCGAACCGGTGGATCTGGGTCGCATCCGGTGTCAGGTATACAGTATCGCCATGGCGAACGGTGACATCACCGGCCGCTCTAACGGTCATCGGATCACAGCCGGCAACACCATGTATATGAATAAAGGTATCGGAGCCTAAATGTTCGGCAACACCCACTGTTCCCTGAAGCGCACCATCGCTTTGTGTTGTCGCTACCTGCACATGCTCCGGCCGAATACCGATGGTTTTGGCATTGTGCTGCTCGGCCAACGCACCCTCTATCAGGTTCATTTTGGGTGAGCCGATAAAGCCTGCGACAAAGACATTACGCGGTGTGTGATAGAGCTCGAGCGGGCTACCGACCTGCTCAATCACACCAGCCTGCAACACGACAATTTTATCGGCCATGGTCATCGCTTCGACCTGGTCGTGCGTGACATACACCATGGTGGTATCGAGGCGTTTGTGCAGTTCCGAAATCTCGAGTCGCATGCCAACACGCAACGCAGCATCGAGGTTGGAGAGCGGCTCATCAAACAAAAATGCAGACGGCTCACGCACGATCGCGCGACCGATGGCAACTCGCTGCCGCTGACCACCGGACAACTGTCCGGGACGCCGGTCGAGGTAGTCGGTGAGATTGAGCACCGATGCAGCGCTGGTAACACGTTTGTCTATTTCGGCCTTATCCATTTTGGCCATGCGCAACGGAAATGCGATATTTTTTCGCACTGACATATGTGGATACAGTGCATAGGACTGGAATACCATCGCCAACCCACGTTTGGCCGGTGGCGCATCACTGGCTTCTTTTCCGTCTATTTGAATCGAACCGGAGGTAACGTCCTCGAGACCGGCAATCAGCCGAAGCAGCGTTGATTTACCACAACCCGACGGACCGACAAACACCGCAAACTCACCGTCGGCAATGGTGAGATCCAAAGGCGGGATAACTTCAACATCACCAAACTTCTTCTGTACTTTATTAAGAACAATTTGTCCCATGAGTCACCTATTTAACCGCGCCGAATGTCAGGCCACGGACAAGTTGTTTCTGGCTAAACCAGCCAAGTAAAAGAATCGGTGCAATTGCCATCGTCGAGGCGGCACTGAGTTTCGCAAAAAACAGCCCTTCAGGACTCGAGTAACTGGCAATAAACGCGGTCAATGGTGCTGCCTTTGCTGCTGTCAGGTTGAGCGTCCAGAACGCCTCGTTCCATGCCAGAATAAAGTTCAGTAGCACGGTAGACGCGATTCCCGGTAACGCCATTGGCGCCAATACATAGAGTATTTCGTCCCGTAACGAGGCACCATCCATACGCGATGCTTCCAGTATCTCCACCGGAATTTCCCGGAAATAGGTGTAGAGCATCCAGACGATGATTGGCATGTTAATGAGCATTAACACCACCACCAATCCAACCCTTGTATCGAGCAATCCGAGCTGGATAAAAATAAGATAAATCGGATACAGCACGCCGACAGCAGGTAGCATCTTGGTTGACAGCATCCACAACAGAATATCTTTGGTTCGTTTTGACGGCACGAACGCCATTGACCACGCAGCAGGCACCGCGATGATCACACCCAGCAGTGTTGAGCCACCTGCGATAATGATTGAGTTCCACAGGAAACGCATATAGTTGGAGCGCTCTTGTACCGCAGCGTAATTTTCCAGTGTCCAGTCGAAGAACAGGAACAACGGCGGATCATTGATTGCCTGTGCCTCGGTTTTGAAGCTGGTCAGAATGGTCCACAGAATCGGAAAGAAGATTAGCAGACCGATTGACCAGGCGATAACAGTGTTAACTGTTTTTCGGGTATTGGTAACAGCACGAGCCATAGTCTATGTCCTCATCGATCCAGATTCTTACCAACGATGCGCATCAGGAATATGGCAACGATATTGGCAAGAATAATTGCATAGACACCACCGGCAGAACCAAGGCCGACGTTCTGACTTTCCAGAACCCGTTGGAATATCAGGTAGGTCAGGGTCTTGGTGCCAAATGCACCAGCTGTTGTCACAAAAATTTCAGCAAAGATAGACAACAGGAATATCGTCTGTATCAGAATGACGACGGTGATCGCGCGACTCATATGCGGCAGAATAATATGCCAGAATCGTTTTAATACCGGAGCCCCGTCCATTTCGGAGGCTTCCAGCTGCTCGCTATCGAGCGACTGTATCGCGGTGAGTAATATAAGTGTTGCGAAGGGAAGCCACTGCCAACTCACGATCATAATGATCGATTGCATACTGGCTTGGCTGAGCCATTCCAATGGCTGCGCCCCAAAAAATTTGAACAGATGCGCAAGGATGCCGTTGATGGGATCCATGAACATATTTTTCCACACCAGACCAGACACGGTCGGCATGACAAAAAACGGTGTTATGACAAGGATTCGGACAATGCCCTGCCCCCACATAGGCTGATCCAACAATAGCGCGAGCAATGTGCCCAGCACAACCGTAATAACCAGCACACTACCGACAATAATGAGTGTGGCCTGCACACTGGGCCAAAAAGAGCTTGAGCCAACGAATCGTGAGTAGTTCTCCAGACCCACCCATTCAAGACCATTACCAAGCGAGTCTCCCCGAAGCGGTAAAAATTTCTTGAACGAGAAATAGAGTGTCATTGTCAGGGGCACAAGCATCCAGCCCAAGAGCAGGATAACTGCGGGTGCCATCATTAGACGCGCTGCTGAGCGCGAGTGCTGGGTAGCCATGACACGTCTCCTGGCGTTTGGGCGCCCTGAAGGTAATCAACAACCTGACAGTTGTTAGAGAGTTGCGGGAATCTTTATAGAACAAAAAGGGTGGCCCGAGCGGGCCACCCTCCTAAACCAACAGCTACTAGCGGTAGCCTGCTGCCTCCATGGCATCATTGGTCAGAGCCTGAGCTTTCTCCAGTGCTTCTGCAACGGTCTGCTGACCGGCATAAGCTGCTGAGAATTCTTGGCTTACTTCTGTTGCAATACCAGCGAATTCCGGAATCGCAGCGAACTGAACACCCACGTATGGGCTTGGATCTACGGTTGAGTTGTTAGGATCAGCCGACAGGATCGAATCCAGTGTCATTTGTGCGAAAGGAACAGCTTGGTAGTCCGGGTTTTCGTATAGCGAGGTACGTGCGCCAGGAGGAACATTCGCCCAGCCTTCTTTTTCAGCGACAAGGTCAATGTAGCCAGTAGAAGTCGCCCACTCGATGAACTCTTTAGCAGCTGCTTCTTTTTGGGTACCTGCAGGGATAGCAAGAGCCCATGCCCACAACCAGTTTGAACGAACGCCAAGGCCGTTATCCGGAGCCAGCGCAAAACCGACTTTGTCAGCAACGGTTGAATCGTCGGGGTTGGTGACAAAAGAAGCGGCTACTGTTGCATCGATCCACATGCCACACTTGCCCTGTTGGAACAATGACAGGTTTTCGTTGAAGCCATTGGTTGCATAGCCAGCAGGACCAGCGTCAGTCATCATGTTCACGAAAAAGTTTAATGTATCAGACCATTCGCGAGTGTCGAACTGCGCATTCCACTCTTCGTCGAACCAACGCGCGCCGAAAGAGTTAGACATAGCTGTGATGAAAGCACCACCTTCACCCCAACCTGCTTTACCACGCAGGCAGATACCATTGATTTCAGCGTCACGATCGGTCATTGCACGTGCAGCTTTAGCAATGAAAGACCAAGACGGTGCGTCAGGCATTTCCATACCAGCAGCTTCCATCAGATCTGTGCGGTACATGATCATGGAAGACTCACCGTAGAAAGGTGCAGCGAACAGAGTACCGTCGTGAGACAGGCCACCAGCCATAGCTGGCAGAATGTCAGCGGCGTTGTATTCTTCGCTTAAGTCATCGAGCGGGACCAACCAGCCGTTTGAACCCCAAATGGGCGTTTCATACATACCGATTGTCATGATGTCGAAAGCACCGCCTTTGGTGGTGATGTCGGTGGTAACACGCTGACGCAGAACGTTTTCTTCGAGTGTTACCCACTCTACGGTGTGTCCTGTTTTAGCTGTGAAGTCGTCGGTCAGACCCTGCATGCGGATCATGTCGCCATTGTTTACGGTGGCGATGGTGAGCTCTTCGGCAGATGCGACAGCGCTCATTGCCAGCCCGGCAACAACGCCGAGTGCAATCTTTGATTTAAGGTTAGTTTTCATCCATTCCTCCTGTAGGTATTGGATTTCGTGAAGTTAACGCAATTTAACATCTTGTGTCAACGAAATAATTTACTCTCGTAAACATTTTTATGGTGATGCACTCCAACAGTGCGTGTTGATTTTGTGTCTGCAACGAGACGTGACGAGCAAAAGCCGAGCGGATAGTACCAACAAGTGGTGTACAGCGGGTGGTGTATCGTCACAATTTTCTTACATCATCCGTGTTAACCGTGAACGGTGGTGTGCTGAGGTGTCTCTCCGCCGCTCAAGGCGGGTCGCCGCAAGCAGGTCGTGACCAAGCAGGTCGTGAACAGACAGGTTGTGCCAAGACAGAACATGCCTGTCAGTTCATGCCTGTCAATGCATGCCTGTCAGGTCATCTTAGGGCAGCAACAATTGTTCCCGAGCCTAGGCAGACTCTCGCATAATTAACGCGCCTTCAAACAGAGTTTCCGAACGCTCCTCGTTTTTGGACAACTCTCCGTCGATGATTTTAAACATGATCTCGACGCTCCGGGTTGCAATAGACTGATAGTCCTGTGACATAGTGGTCAATGGTGGGCAGGTAAAACGAGACCACGGGTGATCGTCATGCCCTGCGATGCGCAGCGTGCAACCTTCACCAAAGCCAACTTTTATGTCTTCTTGATACGCTGCCGCGATCAACCCGACTGCCAGTCGATCGTTACTGCACAGGACGGTCTCTGATGGCAGCAGTCTTTCCTTAATCAAATGCTTGCCACCTTCCAACCCTATTTGTTCAAAATCCCATCCTGCGCCCTCGATCTGGACAACCATTGGTTCGTGACCCAGCCCTTGCATGGTGTTGATATAGGCTTCCCGGCGTTTATTTGCATTGGGGTTTACAGGCGGCATTTCCATAAAACACGGTGGCTCACCGGTTCTGCAGAGATATTGGACGATCAGATCGATACTTTGCGAATTATCCGAACCCACAAATGCGTGTCCAACATTCACATTACTGTCAAATACCACGGTGGGTACTTCTGCCGCAAAACGCCGCACACTCTCAATATCAGAACTACGCCCAAGAGGCGCTATAAGTGCGCCAGCTGGTCTTAATGACTGCAATGTAGACAACGCATGATTTTCAAGGTCTTTTTGACCATGAGAACTGAACACAATTGGCCAAAATCCGGCATCAATACATTGACGCTCAATCAAACGAACTATTTCACCGAAAAAAGGATCGGCCAAGTACGGGACCACAATTCCGATGGTTTTGGTTAGCTTCCGATTTTGATTGATGGCAAATATATTGGGGCGATAGTCGTATTTTGCTAACGCAAGTTGTATCTTGCCCCGCGTAGACTGCCTGACGCTGTCAGGGTCATTAAAGTACTTCGACAGAGTAGGTCGTGAGATTCCGCTTACTTCCGCGAATTCCTCCATCGTGTTGATCTTGGGAAGTGACATGTCTTGCACAGGCTCCTGTATGTGGTTAACAGACCCTTGCGCTCTTTGGTTGGCACATTAAGGCTCCTGTCACTGACTATCTTAACGCGTGCAATGTTTAGATTGACATAAAATTCGCTTGAATAGATCAAATATTTGACTACACACCCTCATTAGTTGCCCAAGAGTTAACAAAAATCCATGAGTACAAATGTTTCGGCGCTTCAAAATGTGATGACGGGCAGAGATAACGACAGGCGCTATCCGAGCACTATCCGCATAACTTTCAGCGTCAGACTATCGGCTAATTAAAGCCATGGAGGCCATATCAAAGGGGAGAGATGCCAGATTAGTTGCATCAGCCTGACTGCATAAACCAGGCACCTAGACCAGGCACCTAGACCAGGAACCTAAACTGCGAACTTAAATCAGCAGACCAAACCGGGAATGCCAAAAACAAACGCAAAAAGGCCGCTCATCTGAGCGGCCTTTCTGGCTAAATAAACCCCGGCAGTGACCTACTTTCACATGGGGAGACCCCACACTATCATCGGCGCAGAATGGTTTCACTTCCGAGTTCGAGATGGGATCGGGTGGTACCCAAACGCTATTGCCGCCGGGAAAACTGGTTGATCAGCAGGAAACCTGCTCATCGAAACTGGAGAGTCATACTTATATCGTTACATTATCAGTTGCGCTGGCAACTCATACACACACAAAAGCTTCTTGGGTGTTATATGGTCAAGCCTCACGGGCAATTAGTACTGGTTAGCTTCACACATTACTGCGCTTCCACACCCAGCCTATCAACCTTGTGGTCTTCAAGGGCCCTTCAGAGTACTTATAGTACTAGTGAGAATTCATCTTGGGAGGGGCTTCACGCTTAGATGCTTTCAGCGTTTATCCTGTCCGATCGTAGCTACCCGGCAGTGCCACTGGCGTGACAACCGGAACACCAGAGGATCGTCCACTCCGGTCCTCTCGTACTAGGAGCAGCTTCCCTCAATTCTCAAACGCCCACGGCAGATAGGGACCGAACGGTCTCACGACGTTCTAAACCCAGCTCGCGTACCACTTTAAATGGCGAACAGCCATACCCTTGGGACCTGCTAC
>CALDUO010000207.1 GCA_937923745.1 uncultured Granulosicoccaceae bacterium | reverse complement strand
AACGAGTCGCCGGAGGCGCTGTGCACGCGCTTATCGTATCAAAAAGCTGCCAGCGTGTTCGCTGACTACCCAGAGTCGCCTGTACTTGGCTCTGATCAAGTGGCAGTTTGCGAAGGCAAGATTTTGGGAAAACCGGGGACGGCTGCCGAGGCTCATCGACAACTGATGTTCTGCCAAGGTCGGTCAGTGACGTTTCTGACGGGCGTCTGCCTGCTGACACCCTTTGCCCGCTACGAGGCAACTGTGCCCACCACGGTTGTGTTCCGGGTGCTCGACACCGATACCCTGTCACGCTATATCGAGTTGGATGATCCGCTGGATTGCGCGGGTAGCTTCAAAGGGGAATCTCTCGGCATCTCACTGTGTGACGCCATACGCAGTGACGATCCGACCGCGCTGACCGGACTACCGTTGATCACGGTGTGCCAGTTTCTTGCAGAAGCCGGCATTAGTGTACCCGGCTAGTGCGCGGTGCAATCGTAGTCTGATTCACCCTTTCGTAGTCTTTGACCCTTGCGGCGTAGGCCCGCGTTGGTTGCCTCGCATTTTTGCATCGTATCAGCTGATCGACATTGCCTGATCGACATTGGCTGATCGACATTGGCTGACCGGTGTTAGCTGATTATTTTTAGCTAATCAGCTAACCAAGGGCACCAGCCAACGCAAAATGATCTGCAGCGCAGCCAGCGCAAAAATGCCTGCCAGCACATCATCGAGCATAATGCCGAGACCGCCGCTGACACGCGCATCGACCCAACCGATTGGCCAAGGTTTCAGTACATCAAAAAACCGAAACAACAAAAAACCCAACAACAGCGACAGCCAACTCAACGGAGCAAAGAGTAGCGTAATTAACATACCCACCACCTCGTCCCAGACTATCCCCGGATGATCATGAACCTCCAGGTTTTTACTGCAAACCTCGCAGCACCAAACACCAAACCCGAACAGCACGGCGATTGCGATGAGCATGCCGAAAATACCCAGAGGTTGCAGTAACAGAAACAGCGGCAATCCAAGCAACGAGCCAACGGTACCGGGTGCATATTTGGACAGCCCCAACCCAAAACCCAGCGCAAACACATTGGCCGGATGGGCTACGACATGTTTTGGGCGTAGCCTCAGTTGCCCCATTACCGCGACGTGGAATCAGATGATCTGTGCGTTCCTTCGCCGGTTGGTTTTTCTGACGCATTTGCTGTGTCAGTTTTGTGCCTGATCGAGACAGCAGGTTTGACAGAAGCAGGTTTTGATGTGCCTGTTGCAGCGGCCGTTTTGTCAGGGGCCGTTGCCTTGGTGGAATCGTTGCTGCCCGGCAATACCGAGAGCTCCAGTGACCGTGTTTTGTGTGCCACCTGATTCATAACGCCATTGACGAAACGAAAGCTGTTCTCGGAACCGAATGCCTTGGCGATAGTGATACTCTCGTCGATGATGACCTTGACCGGTATATCGTGCCTGGTTTTAAGCTCATAGATACCAATTCTGCAAATTGCCTGTTCAATCGGGTCGAGCTGTTCAGATGACCGCTCCAGCGCCTCGGCGATGTCGGCATCAATGTCGGTCAGCTCCGCCGGAATGGCATGCAGTAGTGTTGTGAAATACTCAAGGTCAACCCGCCCCATTTCCTGGGTCTCGAGAAACTGTGTTTCAAGCGCCTTGAGTCCGGTGTCGTTGAGCTCCCACTGATACAGCGCTTGCATGACTTTAACCCGGGCATTGTGCCGTGCACGGGTCTTGGGCATGCGCGAGTTGTTACCGGCTGTTTTGGTCATAGTTCAGCTTACCCGCCAGGTGGTGACACCGGCTTTGTCTTCGAGCACCACACCCATGTTTTTCAGCTCATCGCGAATCGCATCGCTGCGTGCCCAGTCTTTGGTGTCGCGGGCAATACGCCGCTCTTCGATCAATTGTTCGATAGCCGCCGCATCCGGACCTTCGACACCGCTTTGCGATTGTTGAAACCACGCACTGGCTTCGACAGTCAAGAGCCCAAGGCGATTGCCCAACGTCACCAGCGTTTGTGCCAACACGGCGCGCTCGGGGGCATCATCGGGCAACCGATTCAGGTGTGCGGCCAAATCAAACAGCTGCGCTAACGCCTCGGGCGTATTGAAGTCGTCGTTCATGGCCACGTCAAACCGGTTAACCCAGTCGGCGTCGGTCTCGGTTGATTCGGCATTGAGCCGAATATCACGCAACGGGTTGTAGAGTCGCCGCAGGCTCGCACGTGCGCTGTCGAGTTGGGCACTGGAGTAATTCAATGGACTCCGGTAGTGACTGGACAGAATAAACAATCTGACCTCTTCGCCCGAATAGTGCTCGAGTACATCACGGATGGTGGAAAAATTACCGAGCGACTTTGACATTTTCTCATCGTCAATGCGCACAAAGCCGTTATGCATCCAGTAATTGGCGAAGGTCTGGTTATTGGCAGCCTCACTTTGCGCAATTTCGTTTTCATGATGCGGAAACTGCAAATCCATACCACCACCATGAATATCAAAAGACGGCCCAAGCATATCAGCCGCCATCGCTGAACACTCAATATGCCAGCCCGGCCTGCCCGGTCCCCACGGTGAATCCCAGTGTGGCTCGTCGGGCTTGACCGATTTCCACAACACAAAGTCCAGCGGGTCGCGTTTATAGGAGTCAACCGCCACACGCTCACCGGCTCTGAGGTCTTCGAGTTTCTTGCCAGAGAGTTTGCCGTAGTCGTCAAACTGAGACACGATGTAGTAAACATCGCCGTTGGCACCCTGATAGGCGAACCCTTTGTCGATGAGGGTTTCGATCAATGACACCATGCTGTCTATGTGATGTGTGCAGCGCGGCGTATGGTTGGGCTGCAAAATGCCCAGTGCATCCTCGTCCTCATGCATCGCCGCAATAAACCGTTCGGTAAGCTGCTCAAACGTCTCGCCGTTTTGAGCGGCTCGATCAATGATTTTGTCGTCAACATCGGTAATATTTCTGACATAGGTCACGTTGTAGTCCAATGCCATCAGATGCCGATAGACCGCATCAAATACCACCATGACACGAGCATGGCCAAGGTGACACAGGTCGTAGACGGTCATGCCACAGACGTAAAGACCCACATCACCCGGTACACGGGGGGTGAAGTGTTCTTTTTTACGGGTCAGTGTGTTGTATATCTGGAGCATGTATCGCGAATTCTTGTCGGTTGCGGGCTGTACCCGTAATGGTAGCCGAAATTGTCGTCAGGCCGACGTTATTTCGACTGCGGAACCCCGGGCAGACAAAAACCGCTCCAACGGTATGCCTCCCTGCTGTGATGCATGTAGCTTTTGCACTCGATCACACGGTTTACTCAATTACCCGATGGTTAGCGGCGATCCGATTGGTACAAAAACCGCTAAACTTGCGGCGTCAAAGGCAATAACGCTTAACTCATGTTCCGGTTAATCAAACGCTCAACAACACCACCCGCTCAGCCACGGGCTTCGCTCAGCCGACAACGCCAGCATGCGCTATCGCTCATTATCGTGCTCGGCACGCTACTGGCCGGCATGGCGCTTATCGGCCATGCGTCGAATGACGAGACCGAGGCGGCAGCTTCCGAGTCAACATCGGCTGGGGCAGTCGTGCCCGGCATGGTGATTATCGAGACCTCCAAAGGCAACATCACCGTCGAGCTGAACGCGGCATTGGCACCTGTCAGCGTAGACAACTTTCTGTCTTACGTTGACGACGGGTTTTATAACGGCACCATATTCCACCGCGTCATCGACGGATTTATGATTCAGGGTGGAGGATTCACCGAGGGTTTTGAGCGAAAGACCGTTAATGCGCCGATTAAAAACGAAGCAAACAACGGGCTCGCCAACCAACGCTACACGCTCGCGATGGCGCGCACCAACGCACCACACTCCGCTACCGCCCAGTTTTTTATCAATACCGTCGACAACCCCTATCTCGACCACAAGGACACCAGTGCCCGTGGTTGGGGGTACGCCGTCTTCGGCCGTGTTATCGATGGCGTAGAGACCATCGACTCCATCAGTACCGTGGAGACTGGCCCGGGCGGCCCCTTTAGTCGTGATGCACCGGTCGAGCCCATTGTCATTAAGCGCATTAAGCGAATGAGCGCGGCAGCTCCCGAGGGCACTGCAAAGGCTGCAAAAAGCGAGTAAACTTCGCGGGCAAACCTACACCCACTCGCCTTGCAGCAACCTCAGGGAAACCCACATGATCGTAACGTTGAGCACCAATCACGGTGACATCAAGCTTGAGCTGAACCCAGAAAAAGCGCCCAAAACCTGCGCTAACTTTGTGCAGTACGTCAAAGACGGCCATTTCACCGACACCATTTTCCACCGGGTTATACCAGGCTTCATGATTCAGGGCGGCGGCTTCACGGCCGACATGAATCAAAAAGCCACGCGCGATAACATCGAAAACGAAGCGGGCAACGGGCTGACCAATATGACCGGCACGATAGCCATGGCCCGCACACCAGACCCGCACTCGGCGTCGTGTCAGTTTTTTATTAACCTCAGCGATAACGCGTTCCTGAATTTCACCGCACCGACTGCCCAAGGCTTTGGTTACTGTGTCTTTGGCACCACCATCGAAGGCATGGACGTGGTTCAGGCCATTGAGAAAGTCGCGACCGGTCCACACGGCCCACATCAGGATGTTCCCATCGATGCCGTTATTATCACGTCGGCAACGGTCGAAGGTGACGCATAAGGCACGATGATATCCCGTCAACGCGGGGCTTCATCCGCGTTGGCAGGTTACATTGAGCGGCACCTGACACTGCAGATTTTGCGTGTTGCAAACGGTGGCCAATACCGCTCCCTCTGCTCTGGCAAACGTCACCAGTTTGAGATCCGCGGTGGCGATGCAGGAAAACGGTTCGGACCACCCGGCCTGGCCATTCCAAGCCAAATTCTCCCAGACTGGCTCGCAAACTATCCCGCAAACCAGTTGGCATAAAAAACAGACAACAACATTGGGCATGAACCCCGGTCAGCGAGCTTAGCCCTCAACCGTGGTCAGCGACCTTGCCTAACTTCAGCCCCTGCCTATCTAGAACCTTTGCCTATCATCAGACCTTGCCTATCCAGAGCCTTTGCCTATCTTCAGACCTTGACCACGACCAGGCTCTACAAACTTGGTCTACAATTTTCCAAGACTAACCGTGTCAAACCACCGTGCCAAATAACTGCGACCAATGACTGCACCTGACAGCGACTTTATCGTCATCGCTGACCTGCACCTTCAGCCTGAAGAGCACGCCACCATGGCGCTCGCCAACCGGTTCCTGGCAACACTAGCCTCTCGCACCCGGCATCTCTATATCGCTGGTGATCTGGTTGAATACTGGATTGGTGATGACGCACACGAAGACGACCTTGGCGATACAGTCAGGCTGTTACGGGATCTTGCTGACCACGGTACTGCCATCACAGTGATGCATGGTAACCGCGATTTTTTGTTAGGCGATGCATTTGCCGCTCGCATTAATGGGCGTATCGAGCGGGACGATCATATCGTTATCACCACAGGCGATCGTCGTGTGTTGTTGTTACACGGCGACACGCTGTGCACCGATGATCATCGTTATCAGTCCATGCGTGCACAGTTACGCAGTCAGCAATGGCAACAGGCTTTTCTGACTCAGTCAGTCGAAGCACGCCACGCGTTTGCACGATCTGCCAGACAACAAAGCCGTGAAGACACGCAACAAAAATCAGACGCCATTATGGATGTTAATCAAGCGGCAGTGACGAACTTAATGACCGAGACCGGTATCACCGACATCGTGCATGGGCATACGCATCGCCCGGCGGTGCATAACGTGGCGTTACCTGCCACACAAGACGTACGTCATACCACGGGGCAGCGCTGGGTCGTCGGCGACTGGCACCCCGATCATGCTATGTACGTTGAGGCATCCAATGGCACGCTGGCACTCAAACGGTGGCCACCGCTTAGCGATACAACGAAAACATAGCTCGACTGTTCAGCGGTTGACCACCGAGCTGCTGATGAATCAGCGGACGCATAATGCGTCTCGCCTCAGGTAGATGTGCAGCCTGTATATCGCCTGAATCCAAAGCCCGCAACACCTCTCCCGAGACAGCCAGCAAAGCAATACCGTCAGATGATTGTTCATGGTCGGTGAGATGTCCTGTCACCGGATTCAGCCAATACGTATGCTCATGCACCACAGGCTCGCCCGAACGGGTCAAAGACCAACTGGGCATGACACCCATCAAAGTCAGTAACGACACTTCAAACTGCCTGAGCAGCGTCTCGTACGAAGGATGATCAGTGAGCTGCGACAGCATGCGCGAGTAGAGTGCAAAAATTTCTACATCACTTTCACCGTCTTTTAGGAGTTTCAGCAATAACTCAGTGATGTAGTAACCACAAGCGAGGCGCGCACCTTCCAGCGGTATCGGTAACCCGCTCTCTTCAACGGTGGTCAGGGTTTTTAACGAGGAGCGCCCGGTCCACGAGGCCAGCAGTGGTCTGAACGGTTGTAACAACGGTCTGCGACGTGACTTAGCAGAGCGCACACCGTTAGCCACCACACTGACACGGCCAAAATCAGGGGTAATCAGATCGGCGATAATACTGGTGTTACGGTAGGGACGATGATGCAGCACCCACGTGGCTTGCAGATCGACCCGTGTCATGTCCTGCATGCAGTGCAAGCCCTACGAGAGCCCGGAAAGTGTCTGTGACGCCCTCCAAAGCAGCTACTGTGAAAACGGTCAGAAGCGCAATGACGAGAATGGTTGTAGTTAAAGCTAGGAACCTGCCCGACCATAACTGCAGCGCGGTGTTTATGAGCTGATAATAACTGCCCCAGACGATTATGAATCATACCCCAGGCTTCTCAGTGCACGCTCGTCGTCCGCCCATCCCTCTTTTACCCGCACCCACAATTGCAAAAATACTTTTCGACCAAACAATGTTTCCATAGACCGTCGCGCACGGGTGCCGGTCTCTTTGAGCCTTGAGCCCTGCTGACCAATGACGATACCTTTTTGGCTGGGTCGCTCAACCCAAATAACCGCACCGATACGCAGCAAATTGGGTGTCTCTTCAAACTCCTCAATTTCGACTGACAACGCGTACGGTAACTCTTCGGACAAAAATCGGGTGAGTTGCTCACGCACGGATTCTGCAGCCAGGAATCGGGACGAACGATCGGTCAATTCATCTTCATCGTAGATAAACGGTTGCTCAGGTAACACGTGGTTCAATGCGGTTTGTAAGCTTTCAACACCATTACCGTTTCGCGCAGATAAGGGAATAACAGCCTCAATGGTCTCGGCAACGGGCAGTTGCGACAAATACGGCAGTAGCGCATCACGTCGTTCGACCTGATCTATTTTATTCACGGCCAGATACAGCGGCAACGCGGCGTTGGCCGCCAGATCAAAGGCGCGTTGATCATGTTCGTTCCAGACCAGTGCCTGCAGCACCAGCACCACCGCATCAACATCGAACAGTGCGCTGGCTGCTGTTTTGTTCAGCACCTGATTCAGCACCCGCTTGCCATGCAAATGAATGCCGGGTGTATCGACAAAAATGGTCTGTATCGAATCTTCGGTGCGAATACCGAGAATACGATGCCGTGTTGTTTGCGGTTTGTGCGCGGTGATGCTGAGCTTTTGCCCCACCAATCGATTCAACAACGTCGACTTGCCCACGTTGGGTCGGCCAATAATGGCAACAGTGCCGCAGCGGGTGACAGAATTCATGGGTGTACTCAACGGGAGGTTGACCTAATAGGCATCCGCCTATTATGCGCAGCGGATCAGGACGCTTTCAAGTCAAGTATTTGGGTATTGCCGAGCAGACTTTTGGCTGTCAGCTGTTCAGCCTTGCGCCGACTGCTGGCCTGTGCGGTAGCGCTGACGCCAAGCGCCGGAATCTGGCAGCTGACAGTAAATATCTGTTGGTGGGATTTGCCGGACGTCTCCAGCAGTTCGTAGACCGGTAACCCAAGGCCTGCGCCCTGGAGTTTTTCCTGTAACCGGGTTTTCGGGTCTTTGAGATCAGCAACCGCAGGCAGGTTATCCAGCCGCTTTGCGAACAACCTCAGTATGAGGTCCTTGCACACGAGAAACCCGGCTTCGAGATAGACCGCGCCAATCAGTGATTCGACGGCATCAGCCAAAATAGAATCTCGCTCGAAACCACCGCTTTTGAGTTCACCGGTACCGAGGCGCAGGTGTTGCCCGAGATCGAGCTCGCGGGCAATTTCGCATAGCGTTGCCCCTTTGACCAAACTGGCCCGGAGTCGGCTCAGAGCGCCTTCGTCGAGCTCAGGGTGACGCACATACAGTTCGTGAGAGATAACCAGGTCGAGCGCACTGTCACCGAGGAATTCCAGCCGTTCGTAATTGCGTGATCCAATACTGCGGTGCGTCAACGCCTCCGCCAATAAATCGTTGTCCTTAAATTGATACGCTATCCGTTGACATAAACTATGCAGCGTTGGATTCATAACATCACGGGCAACTACTGCGTTCCGGCTTGTCGGTTAAACACGGTAACAAGGTCTATATTGGCGATCAGATTGGTTCTTTTTTCGTAGTCGACCGTTAACTTGTACCCTTTGGCAGCATCTTTTTCGAGCCGAATGGTATCTTCTGCGGTGTAATCCCACAGGTTATTCATTCTGAACGACGTGTTGAGCTGCTCGAGTACCTTGCTGCGCGGACGTTGCATTAAGGAGGTGTTTGCATGCACCTCGTCTGAGATTTCGGAAATCACTTTGTAGTCGAGGTAGATTGGCACTAACTTCATACCAACCATGGCGAAAATTGCGATGACACCGACAACCAACATAATTTGGATGGTCGTCATTCCTCGTTGGAAGCGATTCTTGTTTGTCATTTTATCCTGTCTCCAATACGATTCCACTGTACTGACCAATTACGGATATTCATCCAGATCAATACAGCCTTGCCTACAAGATTTTCTTCCGGCACAAATCCCCAGGCACGCCCATCGTTACTGTTATCCCGATTATCGCCCATCATGAAGTAGTGATTCTCTGGCACTACCCAAGTCTGCTCGGTCCGATTACCTGACAGTCCAAAACGAAGAATCTGATGCTCCGACTCACCAAAGGTCTCAGTGTGCTCAGTGAGTTGGGGGTTGGACTTACCCGTATAAGGATCCAAATACGGTTCACCAGCCGACACATCAAACGTTTCGCCATTCACAAACAGCTGTTTGTCCCGATACACCACCGTATCACCGGGAAGACCGATAACACGTTTGATGTAGTCAAGGCTGGGGTTTTCCGGAAAACGGAATACTGCAACGTCTCCCCTCTGTGGCGACCCCGTGTCTACTATTCTGTTGTGTAAAACCGGAAGTCTTAACCCATATGAGAACTTGTTCACAAGGATAAAGTCACCAACCAGCAATGTCGGAATCATTGACCCCGACGGAATACGAAACGGTTCAAAAATAAAGGAACGCAGGATAAGTACCAGGGCGAGCACCGGAAAAAACGATCGGGCATATTCGACCAGCACTGGCTCGTACGGTTCGGCATTGGGGTTGCTCCCCTCACCCGCCAACGCCTCGGTTTCCTGCCAGCGACGGCGGCGCTTAGCAGCAAAAAAGAGACTGTCGATTAGCCAGATAACGCCAGTGACCAACGTGATCACCACCAGCAAAAGAGGGAAGTTAAAAGTCATGCGTGTGGATTCCGTGAAAAGGACAGCAGGCGCAGTTAGCCGCGATCAACCTGCAGAACAGCCAGAAAGGCCTCCTGCGGTATCTCGACCTTACCCACCTGTTTCATGCGGCGCTTGCCGGCTTTTTGTTTTTCGAGCAGTTTGCGTTTACGGGTAATATCACCGCCATAACACTTTGCCGTTACGTTTTTGCGGAGCGCCTTGATTGAGCTTCTGGCAATAATGTGTCCGCCGATGGCAGCCTGAACGGCAACTTCAAACATTTGCCTTGGGATAATGTCTTTCATTTTTTCGGTCAGCTCACGCCCTCGGCTCTGTGAACGGTCTTTGTGAATAATGCTGGCCAGCGCGTCGACTTTTTCACCGTTAATCAGTAAATCGACCTTGACCAGATTGGCCGCCTGAAACCGAACAAACTCATAATCAAAGGAG